>NZ_JQNJ01000001.1:600000-762500 GCF_000745185.1 Muricauda sp. MAR_2010_75 | reverse complement strand
TAGAGGTTCCGATACAATCTGAACCCGTATCCCCACCACCAATAACGATCACTTTTTTGCCTTTGGCTGTCAATTCTTCGCCTATAAAGGGAATTCCGTCCACTTTTCTATTGTTCTGTGGGAGAAAATCCATGGCCTGGGTGACTCCTTTCAAATCGGAGCCTGGAATAGGGAGATTTCTGCGTACGGTGGCGCCTCCGCAAAGCACTAGGGCATCGAATTCGTTTGCCAAATCTTTGGCATTGACATCCACCCCGATATGAACTCCAGTTTTGAACTGGATTCCTTCTTTTTCCATTATCTCAAGGCGTCTGTCGATGACACTTTTCTCCATTTTAAAATCTGGAATACCGTATCGAAGCAGTCCACCTACTTTTTCATCCCGCTCAAAAACGGTAACCTCATGCCCGGCGCGGTTAAGTTGTTGAGCTGCTGCCAAACCAGCGGGGCCAGAACCTATCACTGCAACAGTCTTTCCTGTTCTTTTGGAAGGAGGTTCAGGTTTTATCCATCCATTTTTAAAAGCAGTCTCGACGATATTCTTTTCGATGTTCTCAATAGAAACGGGAGGCTCGTTTATCCCCAACACACATGCTTCTTCGCAGGGTGCAGGGCACAATCGGCCTGTAAATTCCGGGAAATTGTTGGTAGCATGTAATATTTTGGCTGCCTTTTCCCATTTTCCCTGATAGACAGCGTCGTTAAAATCTGGAATTAAATTCCCCAATGGACAACCGCTGTGGCAAAACGGAATGCCGCAGTCCATGCAACGGGCTCCTTGGTTCCTTAATTCTACTTCTTTTAGGGGTTTTGTAAATTCCTTATAGTTTTTGATACGTTCTTTGACAGGGGCGTAAGCTTCGTCCTTTCTGTCAAATTCCATAAATCCTGTAATCTTTCCCATGTCTCAAATTATAAGGTTTGCATTTTCTCTTGTTCCAACCGGATAAGTGCCTGACGGTATTCCTCAGGGAATACTTTGATGAATTTTGGAAGATATTCTTCCCACTTTTCCAAAATCTCCTGTGCCAATGGGCTCAACGTGGCATTATAATGGTTTTCAATCAGCTCTTTCAATTGTTTTATATCATTATCCTCTTCAACAGGAAGTAGGTTTAGATCCTCACCATTGCATCTTTTTTCGAAAGAACCATCCTTGTTCAACACGTAGGCAATACCACCGCTCATTCCAGCGCCAAAGTTTCTCCCTACGCTACCTAAAATAACGGCTACACCGCCGGTCATGTACTCACAACCGTGATCACCTATTCCCTCAACGACGGCTTTTGCCCCTGAGTTCCGTACACAAAAACGCTCACCAGCTTTTCCATTGATGTAGGCTTCGCCCGAAATGGCACCATATAGGGTAACATTTCCCGTGATGATGTTCTCCTCTGGTTTGAAGGTGGATTTAAAAGGTACCTTTACCACCAATTTAGCTCCGGAGAGTCCCTTGCCCAAATAATCGTTGGTATTTCCGTTGACGACCATGGTCAGGCCTTTTGTGGCAAATGCCCCAAAACTTTGTCCTGCTGAGCCCGTAAAATTGAGTTTTAGCGTGTTGTCCGGAAGCCCATCGGCTCCATATATTTTTGAAATCTCATTACTGATGATCGCACCTACCGCCCTATCTGTGTTGTGGATAGGAAAATCCAAAGTGGTTTTTTCCTTTCTGAACAATGCTGGGTGAGCCTTTGCAATAATATCAAACTCAATGGATTTGTCAATATCGTGCTGTTGCTTTTCGGTATTGTAGAATTTGGTTCCTTCAGGAACATCCATTTGATACAAAATAGGACTTAAGTCAATTCCGGCAGCTTTGTAATGTTCAATGGCCTTGTTTCTGTCCAACTTTTGCACTTGTCCCACCATTTCGTTGATGGTCCTGAACCCAAGCTTCGCCATGATTTCACGAAGTTCTTGCGCCACAAAATACATGTAGTTCACCACATGTTCGGGTTTACCTTGGAATTTTTTACGTAATTCTGGGTTTTGGGTGGCTATTCCCACCGGACAGGTGTTCAAATGGCAAACACGCATCATAATACAGCCAGAAGCAACCAAAGGTGCTGTTGCAAATCCAAATTCTTCGGCCCCTAATAAACAAGCTACGGCCACATCCCTTCCTGTTTTCAATTGGCCATCACACTCTAGAACAATTCTGTTTCTTAAATCGTTGAGCACCAAGGTTTGTTGAGCCTCGGCGATTCCCAATTCCCATGGCAATCCTGCATGCTTTAAGGATGTTAATGGTGAAGCTCCCGTTCCTCCATCGAAACCAGAGATAAGTACAACATCTGCCTTGGCTTTGGATACACCTGCGGCAACGGTTCCCACACCCACTTCAGAGACAAGCTTTACATTGATCCTTGCATCCCTATTGGCCGATTTAAGATCGTAGATCAATTGGGAAAGGTCCTCAATGGAATAAATGTCGTGGTGTGGGGGAGGGGAAATTAAGCCCACATATGGTGTGGAATTCCGTGTTTTGGCAATGGCCGGATTTACTTTTGGCCCTGGTAGTTGTCCACCTTCACCGGGTTTGGCCCCTTGGGCCATTTTTATCTGGATTTCTTGGGCATTGGTAAGATAGTTGGAGCTGACCCCAAATCTACCCGATGCCACCTGTTTGATGGCACTGTTTTTCCAATCACCTGTTTGACTTCTATAAAAACGAACCGGATCCTCACCGCCTTCACCTGAATTGCTCTTTCCGCCAATTCGGTTCATGGCAATCGCAAGATTTTCATGTGCCTCCTTACTGATACTTCCGTAGGACATGGCGCCCGTTTTGAACCTTTTTACGATTTCGGTCCAAGGCTCAACTTCTTCAAGTGGAATGGGGTCATAGTTCGAAAACTCGAACAATCCACGGATGGTCATTAAGTTTTTAGACTGCTCATTTACCAATTGGGAATACTCCTTGTAAGTTTCCGGCTCGTTATTGCGTACCGATTTTTGAAGTTTGGCAATACTTAATGGATTGAACATGTGCTTTTCGCCATTTCTTCGCCAACGGTACTCACCACCAATCTCAATATCCAGATTGGCCGCTAATTCCTGGGTTGTGAATGCTTTCTTGTGGCGCTTGGCTATTTCCTTTTCAATTTCATACAAGCCAATTCCCTGGATACGCGTGGGCGTGTTGGGGAAATATTTGTCCACTACCTTGGTATTGATACCAATGCATTCGAATAGTTGAGATCCCCTGTACGAATTCAATGTGGAAATCCCAATTTTGTTCATCACTTTAAGGATGCCCTTGCCAATAGCTTTGTTGTAATTTTTGATGGCTTCCTCAAAAGTGTATTCTGTGATGTTGTTTTCTTTTATTTGCTCTCCGATGATTTCATTCACCAAATAGGGATTGATGGCGCTCGCACCAAACCCAAACAGTAGAGCAAAATGATGCACCTCCCTGGGCTCGGCAGATTCAATGATGATGCTCAGTTTTGAACGTTTGCCTAACTTTCGCAAGCCACTGTTTATATAGGAACAGGCCAATAGGGCAGGTATGGCCGCCATTTCTGTGCTCACCATCCTGTCAGAAAGGATAATGATGTTGGCTCCTTCGTCAATGGCATCAAAAGCTTGTTGAAGGATGGAATCCAAAGCTTCTTCCAAGCCATTGTGACCTTTTTCCACCTCATACAGCATGGAAATGGAGACTACTTTATAATCTGGACTGGAATCGTAATTTTTGATTTTATCCAAATCCTCCTTGGAAATCACTGGATTTTGAATCTTGAGCTTTCTACAGTGCAGCTCGTTGATGTCAAAAATATTTTGGTCACTCCCCAATGTTAGACTGATGTCTGTGATCAACTCTTCACGGATACCATCCAAAGGTGGATTGGTGACCTGCGCGAACAATTGTTTGAAATAATTGTAGATCAATTGCGGGCGTTCAGACAGAACGGCGATTGGGGTATCGGAACCCATGGAACCAATGGGCTCCTTACCTTTTTCGGCCATGGGCATGATTATGGTATTGATATCTTCCAGTGTATATCCAAAAGCAGACCTTCGGACATCCAACGGGAATTCACCAAAGAACACGGGGCAATCGTTATAAGGAATGTCCCGCAAGTGTACCAAGTTATCTTTCAACCATTTTTTATACGGATGTTTTTTGGCAATGGCTTCCTTAATTTCCTCATCATTAATGATTCTGCCTTCTTCCATGTTCACCAAGAACATTTTTCCAGGCTCCAATCGCCCGTGGAATTCAATATCTTCCGGATCCAACTCCAAAACCCCGGTTTCGGAGGACATGATCACATATCCTTTTTTGGTTACGGAATATCTGGATGGGCGTAGACCATTTCGGTCCAAAACGGCCCCGATATAATTTCCATCGGTAAACGGAATGGAAGCTGGGCCATCCCAAGGCTCCATTAAACAGGAGTTGTATTCGTAGAAAGCCTTTTTGGATTCGGACATTTCTGTATTTTTTTCCCAAGCTTCTGGAACCAACATCATCATTACTTCTGGTAAGGAGCGGCCTGTCATCAACAGCAATTCCACCACCATGTCCATACTGGCGGAGTCGGATTTTCCGGGTAATACAACTGGAAGTATCTTTTTGATGTCCTCTCCAAACCAATCACTTTCCATGAGTTCTTCACGGGAACGCATGCGGGACACATTTCCTCGTAGGGTGTTGATTTCCCCATTGTGGCACATATAACGGAAGGGTTGGGCCAAATCCCAAGTGGGGAAGGTGTTTGTGGAGAAACGTTGGTGTACCAAGGCCAAACGGGTAACTACCCTGGGATCCAATAGATCTTCATAATATTTGCTGATGTCATTTGGCACTAGCAGCCCTTTAAAGATGATGATCTTGGTGGACAGACTGGGCAAATAGAAAAACTTGCTTTGGGAAAGCTTGCTTTCTATAATGGTATGCTCCGTAATTTTCCGGGCGATGAAAAGCTTAAGGTTAAATTGAAAATCGTCAAGCGATTCGCCTTTTGCAATAAAGACCTGCTTTACATAAGGTTCGGTTTCCGCGGCTATCCTTCCGGGAACGGAACGGTTTACGGGAACATCCCGCCAGCCCAGAAGTTGAAGACCTTGATTTGCTATATTTTCTTCGAGTACGGAGATGCAAAAATCCCTTTGGTTTTCCTTTTGTGGAAGGAAAACGTTGCCTACGGCATATTCCCCGGCTTCGGGTAAGGTAAACGTACATACATCAGCAAAAAAGTCGTGGGGGATATCAATCAAAATACCCGCTCCGTCACCCGTTTTGCCATCTGAACTTACAGCACCTCTATGTTCCAGTTTATCCAAGATCTCAAGAGCCTTATGGATAATGTCATTTGATTTTCTTCCTTTAAGGCTGCAAATGAAGCCTGCACCACAGTTATCATGCTCAAACTCGGGTAAATATAAACCTTGCTTTTCCAATTTCATCATTATGGTATTTCTTCAAAAATATCAAATCTGATGAATAAAAAACAGGGTTTTTAATCAATTTCAAATAAAAAATCAACGTACAGATTGAAGGGTTAAAAAATATTCAATATCAGAATTTTATCAATGTTAAATTATGATTATCTCAAAGTAAAATTATTAAACCTCAACAACCTATCGTAAAATAAGGGGTGTAGTGTATAATGGTTTAAATTTGAAGTGTGGCCTGTTTAATTTTCAGGGATTCACCTTCTAAAAATGGATATTTAAGGCTTTGCATCCCCCTTTTTTATGGGGTATAGTCCAAAATGTAACTCTTCTAGTCCTTTAGTACACTTCTTGAGATGACTATTTTTTGGATTTCGGAAGTTCCTTCATAAATCTGGGTAATCTTGGCATCCCGCATTAAACGCTCTACATGATAGTCTTTCACGTATCCATTTCCACCATGAATCTGCACCGCTTCAACAGTGGTTTCCATAGCAACTTCGGATGCATATAGTTTGGCCATGGCACCTGATAATGTGTAATCATTTCCAGCATCTTTATCACAAGCTGCTTGGTAGACCAAATTTCGGGCAGCCTGTATTTTGGTGTGCATATCGGCCAACTTAAAGGCGATGGCCTGATGATTGGCAATTTCCGTACCGAATGTCTTCCGCTCTTTGGAGTATTTTAGGGCAAGTTCATAGGCACCTGCTGCGATTCCCAAGGCTTGGGCGGCAATTCCGATCCGGCCACCTGCCAAGGTTTTCATGGCAAATTTAAATCCAAATCCGTCTTCTCCTATCCGGTTTTCCTTGGGAACTTTTACGTCATTAAAAATAAGGGAGTGCGTGTCGCTTCCGCGAATGCCCAGTTTGTTTTCCTTTGGGCCCACTTCAAAGCCGTCCATTCCCTTTTCAACAATAAGGACATTGATGCCCTTATGTCCTTTTTCAACATGGGTTTGAGCTATGACCAAGTAAACTTCTGCACTTCCTCCGTTTGTGATCCAGTTTTTGGTGCCATTCAAAATATAATGATCGCCGTTGTCAATGGCAGTTGTCTTTTGTGAAGTGGCATCGCTCCCGGCTTCAGGTTCAGAGAGGCAAAATGCCCCAATGATTTCACCGGAGGCCAATCGGGTTAAATATTTTTCTTTTTGGGCTTCGGTGCCAAAAGTTTCCAATCCCCAACAGACCAGAGAATTGTTTACGGATACCATTACGGAGGCCGATGCATCAACTTTTGAGAGTTCTTCCATGGCCAGGACATAGGAAAGGGTGTCCAACCCACTTCCGTTGTATTTTTCATTGACCATCATCCCCATAAAGCCTAATTCTCCCATTTTTTGAACCAGTTCAAAAGGGAACTTTTGGGCATCGTCCCTTTCTACTATTCCAGGTAGGAGTTCGCTGTTGGCAAAATCCCTTGCTGCCTGTTGTATCATTAACTGTTCTTCGGAAAGTGTGAAATCCATAAAACTGAAAAATAAGCAAAAATATACCACAAATATAGTTCTATGATGGCAATTTCACATAAAAAGAATTGTATAAATGAGAATGATTCAAAGTATATTCATGTTCTTGTGGGCTGATTTTTATTTTCACAATAATTTATTAAATGAAGATTATGCGGAAAAACTCATTTTGAATATCTTTAGCGCAATTGAAAATTACTTCAACGAAATATTTACATTAATAAACCAAACTTAACATGGAGACCCTTCTGATTGTCATTTTTGTCATTGGATATTTGGCAATAACACTCGAACATAACTTAAAAGTAGACAAACTTATTCCTGCATTGGCCATGATGGCCGTTATGTGGGCACTCATGTCATTTGGAATTGATGGGTTCACTACTTGGTTTGATTCTGGTGAGCATGCCCTTATGGAAAATTTTGGGGCTTTTGGTCATGAAGAGAAAATGGAGCTTCTTGAAGAAACCTTGCTTCATCATTTGGGAAAGACCTCGGAAATTTTGGTCTTTCTTTTGGGAGCCATGACCATTGTGGAGATCATTGATTATTTTGATGGTTTCGCTACCATAAAAACTTATGTGAAAACACGTAGTAAGAAAAAAATTCTTTGGATTTTTTCCTTTTTGGCTTTTATTCTTTCAGCAATCATCGACAATCTTACTGCAACAATCGTGTTGATTTCCATCCTTCAAAAAATAATTAGGGATAGAGACACAAGATTGTGGTATGCGGGTCTTATTATTATTGCCGCCAATGCCGGTGGAGCATGGTCGCCCATTGGGGATGTTACCACAACCATGTTGTGGATCGGGGACAAGGTAACAACTGCCAACCTCATTGAACATTTACTAATCCCATCGTTGTTCTGTATGGTCATTCCTTCACTTATAGCTTCGTTTTTACCTGCCTTCAAAGGGGAAATTGATGTTGAGGACGAGGAACCGTCAAAATCAAAATTTGGGGCAACCATGCTGTATTTAGGTTTGGGGGCCATCATATTTGTACCCATTTTTAAGACCATAACCCATTTACCACCCTATGTTGGTATGATGCTTTCTTTGGCGGTTGTGGCTACATTTGCGGAGATTTACAGTAACTCCAAGATTGCCATTTCCTCCGTGGACCACGAAAGTGACGAAGCGGCGCACCACAGCCCTGTGCATAGTGCCTTAACAAAAATTGAATTACCCAGTATCTTATTTTTCTTGGGAATTTTAATGGCGGTAGCTGCATTGGAATCCTTGGGTATGTTGTTCAATTTTGCGGAAGGATTAAAACAGGGAATGCCCTTGATGGGAACCGAAATGGCCAGTACCCATGTTTCGGATATAGTGATTCTATTGCTTGGTGTGGGTTCTGCCGTAATTGATAACGTCCCCTTGGTAGCTGCCAGTTTGGGAATGTTCACCGAGCCCATGAATGACCAATTGTGGCATTTCATTGCTTATTCCGCAGGAACTGGTGGAAGTATGTTGATCATTGGGTCGGCAGCCGGTGTTGTGGCCATGGGAATGGAGAAGATAGACTTCTTCTGGTACCTTAGAAAAATTTCGTGGTTGGCCTTGATTGGCTTCTTGGCAGGAGCTATTTGCTTCATGTTGATGCGAAATTTGTTCTAAAAAATACTTTAGCTCAAAAATCTCCGTTATTATTGCATATTAAATTGGGGATTTTATATGATTATTTTTCAAGAAGCAACGGAAGGTGCTGAGGCAGTTGCCTCTATTTCCGAAGAAAAGACACTTTCTGTAATAGATCTTATCGTTAACGGAGGTGCAGGAAGCATCATTATTATCATGGTACTTTTTGTACTGCTGTTTGTAGCGCTTTACATTTATTTTGAACGGATTTTTGCCATTAAGGCAGCTTCCAAGATAGACAAAAACTTCATGAACCAGATTCGTGATCACATCATGAACGGGAAGTTGGATGCAGCCAAAATTTTATGTGCACAGACTGATTCACCAGTAGCACGGTTGACGGAAAAAGGAGTGTCCAGGATTGGGAAACCTTTGGATGACATCACCACCGCCATTGAGAATGCCGGAACACTGGAAGTATACAAATTGGAGAAGAACGTTAGTGTTTTGGCCACTGTGGCCGGTGCGGCTCCCATGATTGGTTTCTTGGGAACCGTAATTGGTATGATTTTGGCATTTCACCAAATGGCAAGTAGTGGCGGGCAAGCTGAAATGGGATTGTTGGCATCGGGTATTTATACGGCCATGACCACAACAGTTGCCGGATTGGTTGTGGGTATTATAGCCTATATCGGATACAATCACTTGGTGAACAGAACCGATAAAGTGGTGCACAAAATGGAAGCTAATGCCGTTGAGTTTTTGGATTTGTTGAACGAACCCATTTAGCAGTTCAATATGAAATTGAAAGGAAGAAACAAGGTTAGTCCTGAGTTCAGTATGTCGTCCATGACAGATATTGTGTTTCTGTTATTGGTGTTTTTCATGCTAACGTCCAATGCACCCAATGCGTTGGATTTACTATTGCCAAAGGCAAAGGGAAAATCTACAAACACGCAGAATGTTTCCGTCACCATTAACAAGGACCTGAACTATTTTGTGAACAACGAGCAGATCAACAAGGAATACATTGAAATTGAATTAAAAAAGGCACTTGAAGGTCAAGAAAAGCCAACAATTATCCTACGGGCGGAAGAAAGTGTGGCCATTAAGGAAGCGGTCAACGTTATGGACATCGCCAATAGGAACAGTTACAAGGTCATCTTGGCTGTGCGGCCACAATAATGGCATTTTTAGACACGAGACACAAGAAAAAATCATTTACGCTCACCACTCTTCTACTGAGCGTATTCCTCCTATTGCTTTTTTACATAGGACTCACCTATTTGGACCCACCCATTGAAAATGGGATAGCCGTGAATTTTGGCACCATGGATTTTGGCAGTGGTGAAGTTCAACCCAAGGAAAAGGTACGGTCCAAACCCCAGAGAGTGGAACCCCAACCCATGGAGCAAGTGCAGCAAGTAGAACCCCAGGAAGAAACAGTACAAGAGGAACCTGAACCTGTGGAAAAAGTATTGACCAGTAATAATGAGGAGTCCATCCGAATAAAACAACAACAAGAGGCCAAACGTAAAGCGGATGAGGCAGCTAAAAAGGCTAAGGAAGAAGCGGAACGCGTAGAAACCGAAAAGAGAGAGGCTGAAGAGAAAAAAAGGCAGGAACAAGAAGCCAAGAAGAAAAACTTGGATGCTTTGATCGGTGGCATTGGACAATCTGATGGAACGGCTACCGGCAGTGAAGGTGATGATGATTGGGCTGGGGATAAAGGTCAACCCGATGGTGATCCTTATGCCACTAGCTATTATGGTGCTCCCGGAAGTGGTAGCGGAGGTGGTGGTTATGGTCTCAATGGGAGGTCATTGGTAAACAGTGGAAAAGTACGCCAAGAATGTAATGAAGAAGGTCGTGTTGTGGTTAGAATTACGGTAGACAGGTCTGGAAAAGTTATAAAGGCCGAACCTGGTGTGAAAGGAACCACCAATACGGCACCCTGTCTTTTGGACCCTGCACGAAAAACGGCACTCAGTCATCGATGGAATACAGATTCCAATGCACCTACACAACAAATCGGTTTTGTGGTGGTCAACTTTAAACTGGGGCAATAGTGACCTACAAGGAGACCCTGGATTGGATGTTCTCGCAACTTCCCATGTACCAGCAAAAGGGTATTGTGGCCCTAAATGCCAAGATGGATAACATCATCGAGTTTTCCAATGCGTTGGGAAATCCAGAAAAAAAATTCAAAAGTATTCATGTTGCCGGTACCAACGGAAAAGGGTCCAGCAGCCACATGCTCGCTTCAATTTTGCAGGAAGCGGGGTACAAGGTCGGTTTATACACCTCCCCCCATTTAAAGGATTTTCGCGAACGGATTAAAATCAATGGTCAAATGGTCAGTGAAAAGTTCGTGGTTGATTTTATCACCGAACACAGGACTTTTTTGGAATTTAGAAAGCTTTCGTTTTTTGAGATGACCGTTGGGATGGCCTTTACCTATTTTGTAGCTGAAAATGTGGACATTGCTATTATAGAAGTAGGATTGGGTGGCCGACTCGATTCAACAAACATTATAACCCCGGAAGTATCACTTATCACTAACATTGGTTTAGATCACACCCATATTTTGGGCGATACGTTAGAAAAAATAGCTTTGGAAAAAGCGGGTATCATTAAACCAAGGGTTCCGGTGGTCATCAGTGAACGCCAAGCTGAAACCGAAACGATATTCAACTTGATTGCGCATCAACTGCAATCAAAAATAGTATTTGTGGATACATTGGATGTGCCCAAGTATAAAACCGATTTACTTGGGGAATACCAGCAACAAAATATCGGTGGGGTTGTAGCCACGGTTAAACAGTTGGAGAATTTTGAAGTTCCAGAAACGGCTATCATAAACGGACTGCAAAAGGTTGTCCACAATACAGGTTTATTGGGTAGGTGGCAGGTTATACAGGAGAATCCGATGGTGGTATGCGACACCGCCCATAACAAGGAAGGGTTGTATTATGTGCTAAAACAAATAGCCAAACAGAAGTACGATCAGCTTCATATGGTATTGGGGTTTGTGAACGATAAGGATGTGAAAAATGTATTGACACTGTTCCCAAAAGAAGCCAAGTATTACTTTGTAAAACCCAATATTTCCAGAGGGATGGATATTGATCGGCTTTCGGAATTAGCTCGATCACAAGGAATTGAAGGTAAAAGTTTTGATTCGGTGAAAAAGGGGTTGAAAGCGGCATTAGCCAGTGCAAATAACAACGATTTCATATATGTTGGCGGCAGCACGTTTGTGGTGGCAGAAATTGTATGATTTTTTTCGAAATATTCTTTTTTGTATCAGAAAAATGATGCTATATTTGCACTCCATTTGAGAAAATGGAATAGGGCTCTTAGCTCAGTTGGTTCAGAGCACCTGCCTTACAAGCAGGGGGTCACTGGTTCGAATCCAGTAGGGCCCACAACAATTAATAGGCCTCCGAGATTCGGGGGCTTTTTATTTTATGGCCTTTTGTCTGATCCATAATTCAAGGCCTTACCTTCCCTTAATTCCATTTCAAAAACTCTTTCAATATTAATTTAACGTTTCTTAATTGTAAATTAATTTGTTTGAGGGTTATTTTTGTAAAAAAGTGTACAGTGAAAATCAACTGGAAACCTACGGAAGAAATCAATCAGCATAATTCCTTGCACCTTTTAAACTTGGAGTACGCTGTGGAACTTCAGGTGATTCTAATTCTTATAAGGGAAGCCGAGCATTTGATGGAATATTGCAACTTGATTACTGTTGAGGTGAACTCCAATAACGGTCAAGTATCGATCAATGATGACACACCTGAACCTTTGTATTCAATTCTTGAAAGGAATTTCGATGGTTTTAACTCCAAGCTTGAAAAAAGTTTGTCCCTTGATGAAAAAACCGTACAACCCTCTTTTGTTTCCATTTAAGGTTAGCCAGTATATTGGTACTAGGTCGTTGGCCTTTAAATGTTGGTGAAGACAGAATATCTAGCGATTTATTCGTGCTGTCCTTCAGTAAAAAGTATCTTTGCAAAAAGTTTGCTTTAATGATTGCCACCATTTGCAGAAAAGCCCATTTTAATGCCGCCCACCGGCTCCATAATCCCAATTGGAGCCAAGAAAAGAATATTGCTGTTTTTGGAAAATGCAACAGTCCCAATTATCATGGACATAATTTTGATTTAGAGGTCAGGGTTAGAGGGGAAGTGGATGCTGATACAGGTTTTGTGATGGATTTGGCCGTATTGGGAGCCTTGATCAAGGATGAGATTGAAGAGCGTTTTGACCATAAAAACTTAAATGAGGACTGTCCGGAATTCGAGGGCATTTTCCCAACCACGGAATATTTTGTGAAAGTCATCTACGACATTTTAAAGCCGAAGCTGGAAAAAGGCCAATTATTGCACATTACCCTGCACGAAACGCAAAAGAATTCGGCAGAATATGGAGATTGGTAACAAATTTCCGAGATTAAATGCCTTTCTGATTATTTTGTGATTCAACTGAATCCGTAATTAAATATTCCATTTCATTCTCTCATTTGTCAATTGATTATGGGTATTCATCAATTGATAGGTCTCTGAGCTTTACTAACCCATTATATTATCTGTGACAAAAAAGTTTTGTACACGATAATGACTGATTTTTAGATGAAAGGGCTTTTCCATATTTTAATGCCAAATAGCAGCGTTCAGTTCTCTGGGAATAAAAATACCAATACGTCTAAATATGAGAAATCTGGTTTAACAAAGGAAGAAGCGTCAAGGATTAGGAGTAAAGTGGAAAAGGCGCTTAAAATTGATAAATTATACCGAAACAATGTCTTGGGTCTTAACGAGTTGTCCCAACATATAAAAGAGGACAGGTACAAGGTTTCCCAAGTCCTAAATGAATACTTGCAGAAAAACTTTTATGGATTGTTGAATCACTACAGAATCTGTGAAGCAAAAGACCTTCTTTTGGTACAACCATCATTGAGTGTAAAGGCGATAATGTATGAAGTTGGATTTAATAGCAAAACCAGTTTTTACAGTGCCTTTAAAAAAGAAACAGGCTTAAGTCCGAATGATTTTCGGAGTATGGAGGCATACGCTTCATAATTTATATTGAACACTACATTCCCAATTTACTTTTCATCCTTATTTCAAATTAATCTCGATTACTTCTTTGATTTGGGTCCAATTGTATCAGCTTTTTGGTTTATGTGAGTTTTGTTTTTGGTTGGGGAATTTTAAGGAGAGGTAAAAATTTGTTAAAAAAAGTACTTGCCGTTGGGAGACTACTTTTTTATCGTCCGCCCCGTTTTAAAAATACTCTTTCTATATAATGATACAATTGTTTTGTCCCTGCAATTGTAAAGGTAAGGTGGTGAGATGCCTTACTACCTTTTTAAAAAAGACTTTCCATTAAGTTTTGTTTTTTGTATTAAGGAATTATTTGAATTAGCTATCAAAACATTCTCCCACCTGCCTTTCTCAGTTGCACTAACTCAAATTTACTAACAAAACTGTTAACTCTATGAAAGTAACAAAACTGTTTGGGACATTAGCCTTTTTGGTATTGTTCATGACATCAGCATGGTCCCAAGAAAAAACAATCACGGGTACCATAGTTGACCAAGACGGATTACCACTCCCAGGGGTCAATATTGTGGTTGAAAACACCACAAACGGTACCCAATCTGACTTTGATGGCAACTATACCATTAGTGCCAGCACAGGTCAGATACTTGTATTTACATATCTAGGACAAAGAACCGCACGGCGTATAGTCGGTGCAGGAAATGTGATCAATGTCCAGATGGAAGAGGATGCCCAGGCTCTTGAAGAGGTCATTGTAACAGCCCTTGGTATCAAAAGGGAAAAACAGGCACTTGGATATGCCGTCGCTGAGGTGAGCTCAGAGGAGCTGGAAAACAAAGCCGAAGGAGATCTTGGCCGTGTGCTTATGGGTAAGGCCTCTGGGGTAAACATTACGGCCCAAAGTGGTCTTTCCGGATCTGGTACTAACATTATTATTAGGGGCTATAACTCCTTTAGCCAGAGTAACCAACCTTTGTTCATTGTGGACGGGGTTCCTTTTAATGCTGATACCAACCCTTCTGGTCGGCTAGGCTCCAGACAAGATTTTATTAATGGTAACAATGGTTCGAGCCGATTCTTGGATTTGGATCCAAATAGTATAGAAAGTGTTAATGTACTGAAAGGTCTAGCGGCCTCTACTCTATACGGCTCTTTGGGTAGGAACGGTGTAATCTTGATTACCACCAAGGCCGGATCAGGGGGAGAGGGAGCCAAAAAAACGGAGATTACTGTGAACTCTTCCATATTCTTTAATAAAATAGCTTCCACCCCTGATTATCAAGACCAGTATGGAGGAGGTTTTGACCAGTCTTTTGGATGGTTTTTTAGCAATTGGGGCCCCAGTTTCAACAGAGAAGGGGTTTCGGGCTGGGGCAATAGTGCTGCCTTTGATGCCAATGGTACGTTACCCCATCCCTACTCTACTTCTGCTGCAGGTCAACAGGCCTTCCCTGAATTTGCAGGGCAGCGTTATGAGTGGAGACCTTATGATAGTTTTGAAAATTTCTTCAAAACAGGTACTGTAGCCAATACATCCATAAACATTAGTGGTGCATCCAATGATGGAAAGGTTTCATATAATGCAAACTATGGTTATCTAAAAGACAATGGATTTACCCCTGGAAACAGTCTTAATCGTAATAATTTAAGTGTAGGAGGGCGAGCAGAACTTAGCAATAAGTTTACAGCATCTGGCACACTCAACTATGCCCGCACCAAGTTTATTTCTCCACCTGTTGCATTGAGTCAGGGTAATGGTGCAACTGGATCTGGTTCTTCTGTATTTGGTGATCTTTTCTTTACACCAAGAAGTATTGATGTAGTTGGTTTACCTTATCAAAGTCCTATTGACGGGAGAAGTATATATTACCGTCAAGGGAACGATATACAACACCCGCTATGGACAGTGCATAATGCGCGTACCTCACAAGAAACCAATAGAGTGTTTGGTAACATGGCTTTGCAGTACCAGTTTAGTGATAATTTGAACTTGGTATATCGTGTGGGACTTGATGTGTACAGTGAAAACAATGTAAACTACCAGAATAAAGGAGGTATCAATGGAAATGTTCCCCAACCAAGATTGGCCAGTGGTATTTATGAGACTTGGAACAATACCAATACCATTTGGGATCACAACTTTACATTAAATGGAGATTATGACATTTCTGAAACGGTTGGAGCCACTTTTAATGTTGGGTTCAATGGAAGAAGGGAGCTTTTTGACCAGAGTGGTGTCTCTAGTGATGGTCAGCAGGTATTTGGGGTGTTGAGACACTTCAATTTCTTAAACCAGAATGAAATCCAAGGAACATCTGAAAGAAATGTTGTAGGTGCTTATGGACAAGTGGAAATGGATTATGAAAATTATGTCTTCGTTACACTGGCAGGTAGAAATGATTGGGTATCCAATCTTGCCAAAGCCAATAGATCTTTGTTCTATCCAAGTGCAAGTTTGTCCTTTGTTCCTACGACCGCTTTTGACGGATTAAAGAGTGATGTGTTAAACTACCTTAAGATAAGGGCTGGTTATGGAACATCAGCAGGTTTCCCCGATGGAAACTCTGATAACTACCCAGTTTCCAATCGCTTGATTTTGGATACACAGGATTTCCAAGATAATACGGGGACCAATATTGTTACCAACACAAGTCCACTCACCTTGGGGAACCC
This sequence comes from Muricauda sp. MAR_2010_75, assembly GCF_000745185.1. Lineage (NCBI taxonomy): Bacteria > Pseudomonadati > Bacteroidota > Flavobacteriia > Flavobacteriales > Flavobacteriaceae > Allomuricauda > Allomuricauda sp. MAR_2010_75. Next base: position 746,295 of record NZ_JQNJ01000001.1, on the reverse strand, counting down.
AAATCTAAAGCCCGAACAAGTGGCAGAAATAGAACTGGGGATAGAGTCTAGGTGGTGGGATGGAAGAATAACAATGGATGCCTCGGTCTATGAGCGTACTACCACCGATCTTATTGTCTCACAACCCTTGGACCCCTCCACGGGATTTTACCAAACCAGCACAAATGTCGGAGAAATAAAGGGACAGGGCATTGAGGTTGATCTTGGGTTAAACTTCTTCAGGAGCAATGAAGAAGGTGGCTTTAACTGGAATGCCAATATTAATTTCTCTGCAACTGAGACCGAAGTTGTTGACTTGGGTCAAGATACTGACCAAATCGTCTACTCTGGTTTTGGTAACCTTGGGAACGCTGCGATAGAAGGCCAACCCTTAGGTGTAATTTATGGTAGCAGGGTACTAAGGAATAAAGATGGTCAGTTGGTTGTAAATACTATAGGGGATTATGTACAAGACCCGCAAGATGGAGTTATAGGGGATCCGAATCCAGACTGGGTAGCTAACCTTAACAATAGCTTTTCAATCAAGAATTTTACCCTAGGTTTTCAATTTAACTATACACATGGTGGAGATATGTGGTCCAGTACCATATCCACACTCTTGGGTAGGGGTCTTATAACGGAAACTATAGATAGGGAGAACACTTATATATTACCAGGGGTTCAACAGGAAGATGGAAGAGTGAACGATGTACAGATTAACAACTCAGATTACTTCTTCAACAATATTTTTGGCGGACCATCTGAATTACAAGTTTTTGATGCCTCGGTAATGAGGTTACAAGAAGTAAGTCTTGGATACAACGTGCCCAAAAAGTTTTTGAAAGACACCCCATTTGGCGCTCTATCTTTTTCAGCTACTGGTTTCAACCTATGGTATAGGGCGTTCAATACCCCCAAGGGCGCCAATTTCGATCCCAATACATCCGGTACTGGAGTAGGTAATGGTTTTGGCTTTGAATTTTTGAATGGGCCAAGTTCAAAAAGATATGGCTTCAGTGTAAAAGCAACTTTTTAAGATGAAAATAGACAGAAAAATGAAAAGAATAAATCAATATATAATATTGGCCTTTTTTACAGGCTTGTTCATGTTGACTTCTTGTGAGTCTACTGAATTAGATCTTACCAATGACCCAAATTTTTTAACACCTGAGCAAGCGAGCCCCGACTTCTTTATTGCCTCTTTGGAAGAAGATTTTGCCAGACAATTGGATGGAGATGCAAACGGAGATTCTGGGGATAATTACGTAACCGGTGGTTTCCAAAATGGCGATGGACTTTCTCCATTGGGCATGGAGCTTACACGTATTATGCAGATGCGTAGTAGGAACTATGAAAGTACATATCAAGATAGTGATGTGGATGATGAATGGGACAATGCATATAGAGGTATCCTGAAGGATATCCGTTTAATGACCCCATTGGCTGAAGAGGCGGGACTAACCAGACACATAGGTATTGCACAGTTCATAGAAGCCTATGTCATCTCATCATTGGTCGATTTCTTTGGTGATGTTCCCTATTCAGAGGCAGTTCAGGCACCGGATATTGTTAATCCGGTATTGGACACTGGAGAATCTGTTTATGCAGCAGCCCAATCTCTATTAGATCAGGCCATTGTAAACTTTACCAATACAACGGCAGCAAATCCGTCATTGGAACTGTTTTACAATAATGATTACAGCAAATGGGTAAAAGCAGCCAACACCCTTAAGATGAAACTATACCTTCAGACAAGATTGGTAGATCCAGGAGCCGTAACTGCGTTTAATGCAATTGTAGCATCAGGAAATTATATCACGGACTCGACGGATGATCTAGATTGGAATTGGCCAGGGACCAGTGCAGCACAGCCTGACAATAGACACCCTCGATATGGGTTGAACTATGTATCCAACGGGGCTTCGGATTATTGTTCCAATTGGCTAATGGGATTGATGCAAACAAATAACGATCCTAGGATTCGTTATTATTTTTATAGACAAACTAATGCTGTTCCTGGGCAGGAGATTGCTCCTGATGAACAAACCATTCGTTGTTCTCTCCAACCCTCACCTATCCACTATGTAAACGGTGGATTTACATTCTGTTCTCTGCCAAACGGCTATTGGGGTCGAGATCATGGTGATGATGAAGGTACTCCGCCTGATGGCCCTAAACGCACTACATGGGGTGTGTATCCTGTGGGGGGACGCTTTGATGACAACTACTTTAAGCCTGTGGCACAGCCAACAGATCCCCTCTCTTTTGGGGGGGGAGGTACTGGTATAACCCCTATCCTTAATGCTTTTATGGTTGATTTTTGGCGTGCTGAAATAGCTTTAGCGCAAAGTGATGCCACAACAGCACGAACTTTTATGGAAGCAGGTATTACAAAGCAGATTGCAAAGGCACGTGGTTTTGTCTCTCTGGACCCAAATGCAGACTTATCTTTTGAACCTACAATAATGGATGTTGCCAATTTTATTACCGCCCAAGGGGATGCTTTTGAAAACGCATCTGGGAGAGATCAATGGAACATTTTGGCAGAGAACTATTTTGTCTGTCATTATGGTAATGGAATTGAAACGTACAATTTTTACAGAAGGACTGGGTTTCCAAATAGTTTACAGCCCAATAGAGAAGGAAGTCCAGGAACATTCCCAAGGATAATGTTCTACCCAAACCAAGCAGTAACTTCAAATGCCAATATAACGCAAAGGACAACCTTGTCGGAGCAAGTTTTTTGGGACAACAACCCCTCGGGGCCAGCATTTCCGTTTTCGAACTAGTCAAATAAGAAATGACGAAACAAAAAATTAATATCATGAGAAAAATAAATTTATATATATCATTTGCCACCTTAGTTTTGTTGATGGGAATATCTTCGTGTAGTTCAGAAGACAAACTTGTAGATGAAGTTCTGGCAAAAACAGAGCGTGGATTAATATTGAGAACCATTGCAGTTAATAGTGCGACATTCGATTTCTTTGATCCGTCATTATCGTGGAGTGTAACAGTAGAAGCTCAGGATTCTGAGAATGGAGAGCTTCTTTCGGCAGTAGAAGTTTATATGACCTTTATTGATGGTAATACCCCTGGAACGGAAGCGTTGGTAAAAACCATTCCTGCCTCGGCTTTCTCCGAGGGCCCCTTTGGACTTCCAAGAGGCGAAATTTCCGCAACTTTGGCTGAAGTGCTTACAGCACTTGGATTACAAAATGGTGACTATGACAGTTCAGATTCCTTTAACATAAGACTTGTGGCTGTTCTTACTGATGGAAGAGAGTTTACAAACAATGCGGCTGGTACAGTAGCGAACGGTTCATTTTTTAGTTCGCCATTCGCTTATTCGGCTCAGTTTTTCTGTTCATTGACTGATGCCTCAAATTTTGACGGTAATTATGTTGTAGTGGCAGATGCATGGGCAGACTATGCTGAAGGGGATGCCATTCCTGTGGAGTTCGTTTCAGATTACACATTCCGAATTTTGTCTACAAATAATCCATTTATAGCAAATCCAGGGACTTCTTATATGGAGTTGACCATAGACCCGACGGATGGAAGTGTCACAGTAGCTTCAAACGAATGTTTTAATTATGGCGCGGGTTTCTGTCTTGACGTCACTGGAAGTGGAAGTGTCGGTACATGTACAGGGGACATAAATGTGGTCATTGATTTTGGAGGATTTACCGGTAACGCGTTCTCTCTCACAAAACCATAATTACTTTAAAAGCATAATAGAAAAAGCTCCTATTTGGGAGCTTTTTTGATTATGTTTATATCGATGCCTTCTGGTTATCAGCATTGGAACTACCCTACCTAATTGTATTTTCCTACCACAGAATATGTTGTAAAAATCATCTATAATATCCTAAAAACCAGCCTATAAAAAGAGCAATTACTGCGCATTATCCTGCACGAAACACAAAAGAATTCGGCAGAATATGGAGATTGGTGACAAATTTCCGATATTGCACCGCTTTTTAATGGGATATTAGCTCAGTTGGTTTAGAGCACTGCCTTGACAGGGCAGAGGTCACTGGTTCGAATCCAGTATATCCCACTTTTCTACTCGTATTTAGCAATCTGTTTTCTTAGTTTTTGGTTACTCCGCTCCAAACGTTCGTTTTGGTGCCGTAAACGGCCCAATGCCTTTTGTAGGGCTTGTAGGCTTTCTTGTTGCAGGCCAATGATTTGTTCTAGGTCTGATATGGTGAAACTTTTGCTCATGACTTCTAATTTATTTGCATATAAAGACAATAAATGTTGACTTAAAAATATAACAAAAAGCTTATTAAAGCAAATAAAATGATGTAAAAAACAAATAAAGTTGTTTATTAAATCAATAATTATTACTTTTTCAATCAATTAAATTTGTTTAATTCACAAATAGATTTAATCTAAGGGCAATAAAAGTGGCCAAAAAAGTAATTAATAGACTTAAAGTTGTTTTAGCGGAACAAGGAAGGACCAATAAATGGTTGGCTGGGAAGTTGGACAAAAATACCGCAACTGTATCTAGATGGTGTACCAACGACGTGCAACCTTCTCTTGAAACATTGGTGGAAATAGCAAAAGTGTTGGATGTGGATGCAAGGGAATTAATTGCTTCGACTAAATAAAGTTCAAATAACAATATGATGTTCAGGAAAATGTTACGAATAGCTGCTTGTCTTTTTATCATTTTTCAGTCAGTTTCGTGTATTTCTCAATCCACCAATGGTTTCAGTATTCAGGGAAATTGGTTTCCAGAATATCTAGGGAATATTAACGAAGCTTACACGGAATTCTATATCGATGATACTAATATTTATTATTTTAATCCTACTTCAGAGTCAATTTCGGCCAATGAATATTATATCACCAATTCAAAATTGTATTTCAGAAATGTCAATGTTGATTCTGATAAGCTAATGGGAACTTTTTCAATCAAAAAGGATACTTTAATTATTGTTAATGAAGCAGGAAATAGCTTATTCTTGAAACAAAAGGAATTGCCGAATTTGGAAGATTTAATCAATGATGATACTTCCTTTGATATTTTTTTCGAGGGTTATGTTAATCGTGAAGCTATTTGGAATGAAAACAAGCACAAGCCGCAATGATAAAGTTCAAATAAATGATTTCAGAAAGGAATCCTTATTGTTGTGAAATGATGAAAGTCTTCACAACATTTAATTGTGATTTACACAAAGACAAATATGAGTGCCCCGATACTTTAATTGACCATAATACTAAGTCGGAGTATTATTCGATAATCATTCATGATGGTGGAACTTCAGGAATTGAAATCAATTTTTGCCCGTGGTGTGGAACTAAATTATAATAATAAAACTACAACAAATCCAACACTCGCTCCAAGGCCATTCCTCTACTTCCCTTGATCAACACCATTCCCTTTTCTAATGGATTTTTTTGGAGGTGTTCTTTTAAAGCATCAAAGGAGTCAAATTTGGCAAGTGATGTTTTTGTTCCAAAAAAGCTCTGCCCTACCAAGAAGACAGCATCGAATTCAAGCGCTTTCGCCAAATCGGCGATAGCTTGGTGTTCTTCAGCAGCGGTTGGCCCCAGTTCAAACATATCACCAATAATGAGCGTTTTATTTTCCGCTTCCATGGCATTGAAGTTTTCCAAAGCAGCACGCATGCTGGTGGGGTTGGCATTGTAGGCATCCAAAATTATTTTCAGCCCGTTTTTCTCTATGAGCTGCGAGCGGTTGTTCTGCGGTTGGTACGATGCAAGAGCCGTTTTAATGTCTTCCAAGGGGACATTAAAATATTTGCCCATCAAAATGGCAGCGCAGCAATTGGGGAAATTGTACTTTCCAATGAGTTGCGTTTTCATTCGAATTCCTTCGACTTCAAGAACCACATACGGATTGGCTTCAATGAATTGGATATTATAGTATTGGTGGTCTTTTGTGCTGAACCCTATTTTTTTGATGTAAGAATCCAACTTTTCCCGTTGAATGGGGTCGTCCGCATTCATGAAGATATGCTTATCATGGGTCATAAGGTGTTCATACAACTCACTTTTCCCCTGAATGACACCTTCCACACCTCCAAAACCTTCCAAATGGGCTTTTCCAAAGTTGGTGATGTAACCGAAATCGGGTTGGGCAATGCCACATAGAAATGCAATTTCCCTTTTGTGGTTGGCGCCCATTTCAACAATGGCAATCTCGGTATCTTTTTCTATGGATAACAAAGTCAGTGGAACACCGATATGGTTGTTGAGGTTGCCTGTGGTGGCTATGGTCTTGTATTTTTTGGAGAGTACGGTGTTGATCAATTCCTTTGTGGTTGTTTTTCCGTTGCTGCCTGTAAGGGCAATGATTTGGGCCTTGCTTTGTTTTCTGTGATACAATGCAAGTTCTTGAAGGGTTTCCAAAACATTCTGGCATAGAATATATTGTCCTGAGGCATTGTATTCTTCCTCATCAATTATGGCATAGGCGGCACCTTTTTCCAAGGCTTCCTTCGCAAACTCATTTCCGTTGAAATTGGGTCCTTTCAAGGCAAAAAAGAGGCAGTTATCCGTGATTTTTCGCGTATCTGTGCAGATGGTGGGGTGCGCTAAAAAAAGCGTATGAAGCTGTTCCATTGTCATAAATCGAAGATAAAAAAAAGCCCCGACCAAATGTCGGGGCTTTTAAAAATTCGTAAGATAAATTTATCTAGCTTTTTTATGTCGAACCGTCTTGTTTTTGGTTTTGGATTTTGATCCAACCCTGGACATGGCACATCTGAATCCGATATCGTCCGTGGCCATATATTGTGGCAGGTATCTGCGTTGTGCTGGGTCTAACCAGAAAGCCCTGTCCCTCCAAGAACCTCCTTTGTACACACGAACTTCATCATTGATCAATGAGGTTCTATAGTTGGAGGTGTCATATTGACGAACAAGCTCTCCAGTGGAATCACGCTCTACCTTGTGTTTTGGAGAATCGTACATTTTCCTGTTGTCTTCTTCATCATTGAATCTACTAAAGAATCTGGAGGATCCTGGGTCACCATCTCTATATCCACGGTTATCGCTTTTGTCAAAATTTGTTCTTAAATAGGTTTCTTGCTCTGTAACCGGAACTTCTTTGATTTCACCGGGAAGGTTAACAGCAACAATTTTTCCGTTGGGCAAAGTGTCATAAACAATTTTGTCTTCCAATATCTCAACTTTGCCATCTTCACCAATGGCCTTTTTCATGAAAACGTTCCCACGATAGTAGTTGAAGTCACTGATTTCATCATCCACAATAGGTCGATATACATCGGCTACCCATTCGCTAACGTTTCCGGCCATATCATATAGGCCAAAATCATTGGGTTTGTACGATTTAACCTGGGCGGTAATATCGGCACCATCATCAGACCAACCTGCGATTCCACCATAATCCCCTTTTCCTTGCTTAAAGTTGGCCAACTGGTCTCCACGACCTACGCGCTGTCCATTTCGGGTATAATCTCCTTCCCAAGGATATTTTTTTCTACCGCGGTAGTTGTTATATTCCCTTGACCCTACAAGAGCCTGAGCGGCATATTCCCATTCGGTTTCCGTAGGAAGTCTATATTCAGGCATGATTACGCCACTGCTTCTTTTAGCAAATGCATTGATGGAATCACGCTTTTGTTTTCCTTGTAAAGAATCAATTTCACCACCATATACAGACTCTGGATTGTTCAGATAGGCCTCGGTGCTGAAGGTTCCCTCAACTTCACCATTCATTACTTTATACTTGGTGTCATCGGCCAAATAACCTTCTCTTTCCAACATTAATTCGTTTACCCTGTCTGTCCTCCACTCTGCATATTGAGTAGCCTGTACCCAATTAACACCAACAACAGGATATTCAGCGTAAGCTGGATGCCTTAGGTAGTTATTGGTCATGGTCTCGTTAAAGCCCAACCGGTTTCTCCAAACCAAAGTATCTGGCAAAGCCCCTTTGTAAATGTTGGCATAGGTGGGATTTTCTGGAGGGTAGACCTCTTTTAGGTAATCCAAGTACTCCAAATACATCACATTGGTTACCTCGGTTTCATCCATGTAGAATGATTGTACGTGTTGTTGTGTAGGAGTGTTGTTCCAATCATGCATAATGTCATCCTGGACCTTACCTTTGGTAAAGGTTCCTCCTTCAATAAAGACAGTTCCGGGAGGGGTTTCCTGCTCCTTAAAATCTGAATTGTATTGAAATCCACCTTCTTTCGCATTAATTTTCCATCCCGTGGCTCTGGAGACGTCTTTAGAGGATGATGAGTTTTTACAACTCGAAAAGCTTCCCACTACAATGGCGCAAGAAAGTACAACTTTGATAAAGTGCTTTTTCATAATTTGGGCTTGAGTACTTTAAACTTAAGGCTTTACGCCCTCAGTAACTTCAATTTGTTTTGATTTTTTAAATCCTTCAATGGCATTAAAACGATGTTTTAACCATAATATTTTGTGCTCATAAAATATTTGTATCAATGCCGTTATCAACAATTGCTACACTTCTGTAACGCATCTGGGTTTAAAATAGTATGGATCGTCTTTGTTTTAACGATTTTATATGTGATTAGAACGGAAAAACAGGATTTAATTCATACATTATCTTGTCATTTGTCTAAAATTTGTTCAAAAAACGGCACCACGCTATAAGAATTTGCCCAAAAGCCCGTTTACATGTAAACGTCTATGACAGTTTTTAAACCTAGAACTTTACTATTCACTAAATACACTAATACGTTAAAATGAAAAAGTTACTGATATTGGTAGTGTTCCTTGCCGTAATTCCTCGGTTGAGCGCACAGCAAGAAAGAGCCATTACAACAGCCGTTCCTTTTTTGACCATTTCTGCAGATGCCAGGGCCTCTGGTATGGGTGATATGGGCGTGGCTACCTCTTTTGATGCGTATTCGCAACAATGGAATCCCGCCAAATATGCATTTGCAACCCAAAAAATGGGAGTGGGTGTAAGTTATACGCCCTATTTGGAAACTATTGTCAATGATGTATCCTTGTTAAATGCCAATTTTTATAATAAGCTCAATGAACGAAGTGCTTTTGCTTTTAGCATTAGGTATTTTGGTTTGGGAGAGATTGAGTTCAGAAGGGATTTTACGGAAATTAATCCACGAATCGTAAAACCCAATGAGTTTGCATTGGACGGTTCCTATTCCTTGAAGTTGAGCCAAACTTTCTCTATGGCTGTTGGCGGGCGATTTATAAGTTCCAATCTAAGGTTTCAGGATGAGACACAGGACTCACAGGCGGCCAACGCCTTTGCTGTTGATGTAGCTGGGTTTTTCCGTTCCAGGGAAATTGCATATAACAATTTTGATGGCCGTTGGAGAGCTGGTTTCAATATTTCTAATATTGGAGGTTCCCTACAATACGATGAAGGAGGACAGGAAAACTTTTTGCCCACCAACTTAAAATTTGGTGGTGGATTCGATTTTATTTTCGACCAAGACAACGTTTTGGCCCTGAGCACCGAGTTCAACAAACTATTGGTGCCAACCCCAAGGGATTTTAATGGAGACGGGCAAATAACACCTGAAGACAATGATGAATACCAAAACATTAGCTTCTTTAAAGGAATTTTTGAGTCCTTTGGTGATGCCCCCGATGGTTTCAGTGAAGAACTTAAGGAAATCACTTGGGCACTTGGTGCCGAGTATCGGTTTAGGGAAGCCTTTATGTTGAGAAGTGGGTATTTTAATGAAAGTGAAGAAAAAGGATCCCGTAAATTCTTTACGTTGGGAGCTGGTTTCAAATTTAAATCGGCGCAGATAGATCTTTCGTATCTGTTCTCTACCTCACAGGTGAAGAACCCTTTGGAAAATACACTTCGTTTTTCGCTTACCTTTAATTTTGGCGAGGAGTTCTATAACGATTAAAGAACCATAAAATAGTATTGTGAAAAGCCTGTCCACCAACAGGCTTTTCTTATTTTTGGTAAAGACCCAATTAATATGGAAAAAAAGCAGATCAGTTTTGAACTTTCCATCTATGAAGATGTAAGCGAGCTTTCACAAAGTGAGCAAAAATTGTTACATGCCGCCGAGCAAGCCCGTGAAAATGCCTATGCGCCCTATTCCAATTTTCAGGTTGGGGCCGCTGTTTTACTTGCAAATGGGGAGACTGTTATTGGGAGTAATCAAGAAAATGCATCCTACCCTTCGGGACTCTGTGCAGAACGTGTGGCCGTATTTCAGGCTGGGGCAAGATACCCCAAAATCCCCCTTAAAATATTGGCAATAAGCGCACGATCAAAAGATCATTTGGTTGATTTGCCCGCCGCGCCCTGCGGCAATTGCAGGCAGTCCATTATGGAATACGAACAAAATCAAAAATCACCTATTGTTATCTTGCTAAAGGCAGAAAAGGGTCCAATATATAAATGTAGTTCCATGGCAGATATTTTGCCCTTGGCTTTCAATAGTTCATTTTTGGGGGATTCTTAAACCAATTCTTTTTCCAAAACAGATATATATGTATTTTTGCTCTCCCTACTGCTAGGGAATTTCACACTAATAGTATCGTTGATGAAAAAAATCACCAAAGAAGTTTACCTTAAATGGTATGAGGACATGTTGTTCTGGAGAAAGTTCGAGGACAAATTGGCCGCTGTATATATTCAACAAAAGGTTAGGGGCTTCCTCCATTTGTACAATGGCCAGGAAGCTGTTTTGGCAGGATCTCTCCATGCCATGGACCTTACCAAAGACCGGATGATAACCGCGTACCGTAATCACGTGCAGCCCATTGGAATGGGAGTGGATCCCAAACGTGTTATGGCCGAGCTTTATGGTAAGGTTACGGGAACCTCAAAAGGTATGGGAGGCTCCATGCACATTTTTTCCAAGGAGCACCGCTTTTATGGTGGTCATGGAATTGTAGGGGGACAGATTCCGTTGGGAGCTGGACTGGCCTTTGCCGATAAATATTTTAAAAGGGATTCAGTAACGTTATGTTACATGGGAGATGGTGCCGTGCGTCAAGGTTCGTTGCACGAAGCATTTAACCTGGCCATGTTGTGGCAACTACCTGTTGTGTTCATTTGCGAGAACAATGGTTACGCCATGGGAACATCAGTGGCCCGTACTTCCCACTCCACAGAAATCTGGAAATTGGGCTTGGGTTATGAAATGCCCTGTGGGCCTGTGGATGGAATGGACCCAGCCATTGTGGCCAAGGAAGTGGACAAAGCCATTGAACGTGCCAGAACGGGTGGTGGCCCAACCTTCTTGGAGATGAAGACCTATCGTTATCGAGGACACTCCATGAGTGATGCGCAGCATTATCGTACCAAGGAAGAAGTGGAGGAATACAAAAAAATAGACCCCATTACTCAAGTAAAAGATATTATTCTTGAAAAGGGATATGCTTCAGAAGATGATTTAAAGAAGATAGACAAAGGTGTAAAAGCTTTGGTGAGCGAATGCGAAAAATTTGCGGAAGAATCCGACTTTCCACCAGTACAGCAACTGTACGATATGGTATACGAACAAGAGGACTATCCATTTTTACAACATAAATTATAAGTAGATGGCAGAAGTAATCAACATGCCGAGATTGAGTGATACCATGGAAGAAGGTACCGTGGCAAAATGGCTCAAAAAAGTAGGTGATAAAGTGGAAGAAGGCGATATTTTGGCCGAAATCGAAACCGATAAGGCTACCATGGAGTTTGAATCCTTCCATGAAGGAACACTTCTTCACATTGGAATAGAGGAAGGTGATGGTGCTCCGGTTGATTCACTTTTGGCCATAATCGGTGAAGAAGGTGAGGATATTTCTGCCTTGCTCAATGGAGGAGGTGCAGCCGAATCCAAAGAAGAAACCGCTGAGGCTCCCGAAGCCAAAGCTGAGGAAAGCTCTACTGAACCAGCCAGTGCACCTACTGAAATACCAGAAGGGGTTGAAATCATTACCATGCCCCGTTTGAGTGATACCATGGAAGAAGGAACCGTGGCCAGTTGGTTGAAAAAAGTGGGTGATGAAGTGGAAGAAGGCGATATTTTGGCCGAAATCGAGACCGATAAGGCAACAATGGAGTTTGAATCTTTTTACTCCGGTAAATTATTGCACATCGGTATTCAAGAGGGCGAAGGTGCCCCTGTTGATTCACTTTTGGCCATCATTGGCCCAGAAGGAACAGATGTGGATGCCGTATTGAAGGCGCAAGCGGGTGGCGGCTCCTCGGCAAGTGCACCTAAAGAAGAAGCTACACCAAAAGAGGAGTCTAAAATAGAAGAAGCACCTAAGGTAGAAGCTACCACTTCCCAAGATGGAGCTCGCATTTTTGCTTCACCATTGGCCAAAAAAATAGCGGAAGAAAAAGGTATCGACCTTTCCAATGTAAATGGTTCAGGTGATAACGGAAGAATTGTGAAACGGGATGTTGAAAGCTATCAGCCTTCACAAACCACTGCTCCCACTGCAGAAAAATCCAGTGAAACAGCTACGGCACCCGTGGCCCCGATAAGTTCGCCTGTAGGTGAAGAGAGTATGGAAGAAGTGAAGAACTCTACCATGCGTAAGGTAATTGCCAAGCGTTTGGGTGAGTCCAAATTCACCGCGCCACATTACTATCTTACCATTGAGGTGGATATGAGCAATGCAATGGCTTCAAGGTCACAAATCAATAATTTGCCCGATACCAAAGTATCGTTCAACGATATGGTATTGAAAGCCTGTGCCATGGCCCTTAAAAAACACCCACAAGTAAATACTTCTTGGAATGGTGAAACTACGGTCTACAAACACCATGTGCACATGGGTGTGGCCGTTGCAGTGGATGAAGGACTTGTTGTTCCCGTGATTAAATTTGCCGACCAACTCAGTCTAACCCAACTTGGAACTGCTGTGAAGGACTTGGCAGGTAGGGCAAGAAGCAAGAAAATAAAACCCGATGAAATGGAAGGAAGCACCTTTACCGTTTCCAATTTGGGAATGTTTGGTATTCAGGAGTTTACTTCAATCATCAATCAGCCCAACTCCGCTATTTTGTCCGTGGGCGCTATTGTGGAGAAACCCGTGGTCAAAAATGGACAAATCGTGGTTGGAAACACCATGAAGATAACATTGGCGTGCGATCACCGAACCGTGGATGGTGCCACAGGGGCACAGTTTCTTCAGACCCTAAGGGCCTATTTGGAGAATCCGGTGACCATGTTGGCATAAATTGTCAGTTTCGAGAGCAGTCCAGAACTTACTATATAGAAGCATCCTTTTAGGATGCTTTTTTTATCTTTAGAAAATTCAAAAAACGAAAAAGATGAAAATGTTCTTACATGCATTTGCCCTGATATTTCTGATGTCGTGTGGCTCAACCCAGTTGGTGCAGACCCCTTCAAAAGGAGGAGAGCAGAGTGTAACGGTCAACACTGCAAAAAGTGATAATGACTCCTTTACCAATTCGGAGCGAATAGGTGAAATCATGAACTATCTCGCTTCAGATGATTTAAAGGGTCGTGATTCAGGGAGTGAGGGCATTGAAATGGCCGCCAAATACATCGAAAATTATTTTAAATCCTATGGGGTGAAGCCTTATTTTGATTCATACCGGGATACTATTGCCAATTATAAGGACCCTTCCTATAATATTGTGGGAATCGTTGAAGGGAACGACCCGGACTTAAAAAATGAATATATTGTGATTGGTGCCCATTACGACCATATTGGTACCATTGCACCTGAAAATGGTGATTATATTGCCAACGGAGCCAACGACAATGCATCGGGAACCACTTCTGTAATGGAAATGGCACGTTACTTTGGGATACATAAGACCAATAAGCGCAGTTTAATTTTTGCACTTTTCACTGCAGAAGAAAAGGGATTATTGGGATCAGAGCATTTGGCAAAAAAATTAAAGGAACAGGACCTGAATCTGTATACCATGCTCAATTTTGAAATGACAGGTGTACCCTTACAGGGTAAGGACTATTTTGTATACATCACAGGGTATGAGCGTTCCAACTTGGCCGAAGTGAGCAATGCCTATGCTAAGGAAAATCTTGTCGGTTTCTTGCCAACAGCAAAAGAATACAATTTATACGAGCGTTCGGATAATTACGCCTTTCATAAGGAATTTGGGGTTCCCTCACACACTTTTTGTACGTTTGATTTTACCAATTTTGGGCACTACCATAAAGTGGGAGATGAGGTTGACCTTATGGATTTTGGCCACATGGCCACCTTGGTGAATAAAGTACTACCTGTTATTGAGAGTATAGCCAATGGCCCTGAAAATGAAATTAAATTGAATTAAGTCCAAAAATATCACCTCTAATCCTTTAGGGAAAGTTTGATATATCTGTTTTGGATATTGGGTGCCGGTAGTTAGATAGTGGATGTCTTATTTTGGAGTTTTAGTGGCTATTCGTGAAATTCGTGTTGCACATAAGAACAGTGAACAATGAGCAATGGATTCCCAATTTCTAGGGAATGACAAAAAAATAATTATGGCAAACATAATCATCACCGGAACAAGTAGGGGAATAGGTTTTGAGTTGGTACAACTTTTTGCCCAAGAGGGGCATAATGTGCTCGCCTTATCCAGAAATTCCCAACGCATTGCTGATTTAGACCTGCCAAACGTTCATGCATTTCCTTTTGATTTGGCCAACCCAACAGATTTTAGAAAGGTAACCGAGTTTCTGGAACAGGAACAGTGGCATATTGTTGATGTGCTCATCAACAATGCGGGAAAACTGCTCAATAAGCCATTTTCGCAAACGACGACAGCCGAATTTGAAGCGGTGTATAAAGTGAACGTCTTTGGCGTGGCTGAATTGACCAAAACTGTTTTGCCCAAAATGGGCCAAGGAGGCCATGTGATCACCATCAGTTCCATGGGCGGGGTGCAGGGCAGTATGAAGTTTCCAGGATTGTCTGCATACAGTTCCAGTAAGGGAGCTGTAATTACATTGACGGAACTTTTGGCCGAAGAACACAAAGAAACCGGTCCCAGTTTTAATGTGTTGGCTTTGGGTGCCGTGCAGACCGAAATGTTGGAAGAAGCTTTTCCCGGCTACAAAGCTCCGGTGACCGCTTTGGAAATGGCCACCTATATCAAAGATTTTGCCTTAACAGGGCAAAAACTCTATAATGGGAAATTGTTGCAAGTGAGCAATAGTACGCCTTAATCCTGATAAGAAACTTCAATTCGCATTCCTTCAGGTTCAATCATAGTTTCATTATCTGAATCTGATAGGATTCCTTTCACAATTTGCAATTGGTCTGCATGACTTTCCGGAATTTTTAATTTGATTTTCCACTCCGGATTGGTCTGCTCAATTATAATACTGGTTTTCCCATCTTTTTTGGTGTAGAAGACGGAGATAGTGTTTGCGCCATCGCCAAGTTTTACATTTTCCAACGAGCTATTATCCCAAGTATCGGGCATTGAGGGAGAAATCACAACTTCTTTTTGCGAAGCATATGGTTGAATCCCAAAAAATTGGTTCACAATGGGGTAGGCAAAGCTGTAGATGTTCCAGGCTTGGGTAATCATTCCATAATCCGGGGAAACCTCGTACATGCTGCCAGGGAAGGCATAGCTAAAAGTGCGAGTCATTCGTTCCAAATAATTGAGGGCTTCGTTGGGCCTTCCATAGTTGTTTTCTGCCCTTGCTTGAACTCCTGTCGGCAATGTCATCACAGCACCCGTATAGGAGAAAATCTTGGAACCTTTAAAAGAACCATCATCCGAGCCGGCGGATTGGTCCCGATCAATGCCCGTCACAAAAACCCCAAACGGATTGACAAACTGTTTTGCGGTTTCCAAGGCTTTGAGGGCCTTTGTGGTATCGGCAATTCCCATTTCCATGGGTGTGTTCACCACCCAATTGTGGTGCATTACAAAAGGTCTTGGTTCGTTTGAGGGATGTGCTTTAATGAATTGTTTTGTGGCTTTTAGCTCTTCAATGGCCCAAGGTTTGTTCAAGGTGTCTGCACGTATAATGGCATCTTCGATTAGGTGTAAGGCTTGGGCATCCGTTCCAATAAAGTCGGCATACGAATTGAAATTTTCAGACCAAAACTCCGTGTTGATTTTAAGTTTCAGTTCTTCCGCAA
Source organism: Muricauda sp. MAR_2010_75 (assembly GCF_000745185.1). Classification (NCBI taxonomy): domain Bacteria; kingdom Pseudomonadati; phylum Bacteroidota; class Flavobacteriia; order Flavobacteriales; family Flavobacteriaceae; genus Allomuricauda; species Allomuricauda sp. MAR_2010_75. The sequence continues at coordinate 730,254 of NZ_JQNJ01000001.1, read as the reverse complement.
TCTTTTGATATTGCAGGGCGAGGGAATCCCTGCCCAATTCTCTTGCCATTCGGGAAGCATCGGCAAAAGCTTTTTGGGAATAGGCGGCCACATCTATCATTTCGCTGTCCAATCCATGAATTTCCATCATACCAAAACCTTCGGGAAACCCGTTGCCGTCCAAATCGTTTTCTTCCATTAACCAAGAAAGGCCTTTTTCTATTGTGGGAAAATATTTTTCCAAAAAGGATTTGTTCCCGTTCCATTGGTAAATACTCCAAATAAGGGAAGCAAATTGTGGGGTTTCGTTGATATTTCCTTTATTGAAAACCGCCCCATTGGTAGACATCTCGTGGATGATTTTCCCATTACCGTTCACACTGTTGGAAACACTGTCCAGTAAAGCAATGGTATTATACACCGCACTGGTTTGTCCAATGGACATGTATCCCTGGAGGGCATACTCACTGTCCACCCCAAACCACCATGGGTAATCGGGAATACCTGCGGTGATTCCTGTACCAATTTCAGGAACAGTTCTAATTAACCAATCGCAGTTGTACTTTAACCATTCAAAGGTCTGTTGCATTTTTTTATCCGGAATGGTCAATTTGGATTGCTGGGCCAATTCTTTGTACCGTTGTTTTTTGGCCTCCCACAGATTGAGCCAATCCGATTTTATGGTATTGAACGTAGTAAAGGCATTCTCCCTGGAAACATAAGAACCCGAAACAATAAAATTGATGGTTTTGGTTTCATTGGGTTCAATTTCCATTGCATAGGACAATTGGTTGGAAACACCCAATCCCCTGTAGCTGTTTTCTGCTTTGGATTTTTGTGTGGGAGCCATGTCACTGGCATAACATAAATACCAAGGATTTTTATTGTCTTTGACCATCCAACCCTGAATGGTTTCCTCAAAAATAGCCTTGTCTTCTGAATCGTTCATGTTGGTGCGTTCACCCAACCAAGTAGGTCTCAAATCCGAATGGCCGGTAAAATCCACATCAAAAATCAATGGAGTTGGGCCGGTATTGGTCAATTCGATCTGCACCAGTAGTCCTTCCAAATCATCGGGGACAAATTGCCAACGTTTCACAACAAGATTTTTTGAAGGGATATTATAGTGCTGTTTGTTGGCAAATGGGTAGTTGGTAAAGGTATCAGCTTTATTCAATATGTGCGATTCGTCATTCCATTTAAAGGCAATATCAAATCCATCCATTAACTTAATGGGATGGTCCCAAACGCCTCCCATTTCACCTTTTATGTGCCACCCAATTTCGGTGAAGGAACCATCTTGGTGCCCAACCATATACACCCTGTTTCCAGCAGTAAGAAAGGGAGAATCTAGGTATTCAGTTTTACCAACTATGCTGGGAACGTCCTGCACATATTGTGAAAGGGACACCTTTTTTTCTGTTTCTGTGCAGTTCCAAAAAAGAATGCACAGGAATGCCATTTTATATAGGGACCACTTCATGAGTGTCAAATTTTGATAAAAATACATAGATTAATTTTCTGAACATCGTTTAGATTAATTAGTAGCATGTAACTTCGTAATTGGAAGAACAAGCTAAAATTGAACAATACTTTACAGAAATATTTACCCGAACGCGCTGTGGCTCCTTGTTTTGAATTGATAAAAACCCATGGCGTGCATCTAAAGATTGTAAACCATCGGGTTACCCGGCATGGCGATTACCGGAGAATGCCCAACGGAATGCATCAGATTACGGTGAACGCTTCGCTGAATAAATACCGATTCCTGATCACACTCGTTCACGAAATAGCGCATCTGGTTGCTTTTGAGGCGTATGGCCGTCGCATAAAACCCCATGGCATGGAATGGAAGCGTACCTTTCAACATTTAATGGTCCCTTTTATTCGACCCGAGATATTTCCGTCTCAATTGCTGCCCATTATTGCCAACCATTTTAAAAACCCGAAGGCCAGTAGCAGCACAGATGCCCGATTGTCCATTGCACTAAAAGCTTTTGACGTGGAGGAGCGAACAAACAGTTATGTGTATGAATTGCCTGCGGGAAGTATTTTTCGACTGTACAATGGTAAACTGTTCAAAAAAGGAAAAAAGAAAGTAAAACGATACGAATGCGTGGAGTTGTCCACGGGCAGATTATATTTGTTCCAACCCAATGCAGAAGTGGAGGTTGTTGAACAATTGTAACCTTGAGCGAAGTCGAAAGGTCTTAAAAAGGTCTCGACTGCACTCGACCTGACATGCAAAACAACAAAAATGAACAATAATTATTATGCAGTTTTAATGGCCGGGGGGATAGGTTCCCGATTCTGGCCCGTGAGTACAACTGCCAACCCCAAGCAGTTCCACGACATGCTAGGAACTGGAAAGACTTTGATTCAAAAGACCTTTGATCGCTTGAATCGATTTATCCCAACGGAGAACATTTTAATTCTCACCAATGAGCGGTACAACGATTTGGTCTTGGAGCAATTGCCAAAAGTAAAGCCAGAGCAGGTTGTGCTGGAGCCGGCCATGCGAAATACCGCTCCTTGTATTTTGTACGCTTCTTTGAAAATTCAAAAAATGAATCCCGATGCTGTGATGATCGTAGCGCCAAGTGACCATTGGATCGAGGACGAAGAAGCCTTTGAAAAAGATGTTGTGGCCTGTTTTGATAAATGCGAACAAGAAGATGTGCTCTGCACGCTTGGTATTCAGCCCACTTTTCCCAATACCGGATTTGGGTACATCGAATTTGAAAAGGGAAGTGACCAAAAATTGAAAAAGGTGTCCCAGTTTAGGGAGAAACCGGACTATGAAACCGCAAAAGAGTTTTTGGCCCAAGGTAATTTTCTGTGGAATGCGGGAATTTTTATGTGGAGTGTGAAGTCCATAGTGGATGCGTTTAAAAGTTATCAGCCTAGTCAATATGAATTGTTTGAAAAAGGCATTTCTTACTATAACACAAAAGAAGAAAAGACCTTTATTCAAGAAAATTATGCCAAGGCAGAAAACATTTCCATAGATTATGCTATCTTGGAGCAATCCAAATCCATTTACACCTTACCGACCACTTTTGATTGGAACGACCTGGGAACCTGGGGCGCACTATATGATAAATTGGATAAGGACAACGCTAAAAATGCGGTAGTGAACAGCAAAGTGCTGTTGGAAAATGCCCAAGGCAACATGATTCGTTCCCCAAAAGGGAAAATAGTGGTTGTGGATGGATTGGAAGATTACATCATTGTGGACAAGGAAGAGGTGTTGTTGATTTATCCCAAATCCAAACAGCAGGATATTAAAAAAGTTTTGAGCCAGGTTAAGGAGAAATTTGGCGATCAGTTTGCATAAATATATATGAGTGAGCAACAGTTTGGTGAGGGAAAAACTCCAGAGCAGGAAAGTGGAGATGAAGTTAAAAAAGACTTCAAAGGACTTTTGGGCAGTGTTGGGAAGTTTATGTCCGATTTGTTGGAAATCCGTTCCAATACGGATGCCGTTGCCACCAAAGAATCCATTATAGCCGATATTCCATTTAAGGGACACACTTCTTGGATTTTGGTCTGTTCTATTTTTATCGCTTCTGTTGGGTTGAATGCAAATTCCACAGCCGTTGTTATTGGTGCAATGTTGATCTCTCCACTAATGGGCCCCATTTTAGGCATGGGGATGTCTTTGGCCATCAATGATATTGATACCTTGCGAAGATCACTCAAAAACTTTACCGTAATGGTGGTCTTGAGTGTGATCACTGCTTTTTTGTTCTTCTATCTTTTTCCGCTACGCGATGAATCATCCGAATTGTTGGCCCGTACCAAGCCGGATATCCGGGATGTGTTGATTGCATTTTTTGGTGGACTTGCCCTTGTGATCGCCCGTGCCAAAAAAGGGACCATTGCCAGTGTTATTTTTGGAGTTGCCATTGCAACCGCATTGATGCCACCACTCTGTACGGTGGGATTTGGACTGGCCATTGGCAAACCTTGGTATGCGGCCGGGGCCATGTACTTATTCACAATAAATACCATATTTATTGGATTGGCCACTTTTTTGGTCATCAAGTTTCTGCGATTTCCCATGGTCCGTTATGCCAATTCCCACAGAAGACGATTGATCGCCCGATTGGCTTCCATTACCGGTATTTTGGTGATGATTCCAGCTGGATTTACATTTTATCAGGTTTTCCAAGAATCACTCTTCAAAAAACAGGCCCAAGAATTTTTGAAGGAAACCATTGAGGTATATCAATTTGATGGAGCCGGTAGGTATGTGGATAATTTAACGAAAATTGAATATGTGGATGATGGTACCTCGCTTATTGAAGTGGTTTGTATGGGCGATGAATTGATTCCAGAGAATGTAGTGAATACCTGGCGTGTCCAAAAAAATCAATATGCACGATTGAAAGATGCCGAGCTCCACATCATTCAGGGAGGTAAAGACGACTCGGAGGAGAAGTTTACCTATGTCAGCGAGCTTTATGAAAAGAACAAGGCCGAACTCCTCAATAAAGATGAACAGATACGTTTATTGGAGGAAGAAGTGGCCAATTTAACCAGAAGTGTAGGGAAGCAAATACCTTTTTCCGTAATCAGTGCCGAGGCCAAGGCCAATTATGAAAACTTGGCAAGTATGGGCTTTTCCTATAGAATACAGACCGACTTTGACAAACTTGATACCGTTCCGGTTTTTGAGGTAAAATGGAAGGACGGTACAGGAAGCAGTCAAAAAGATACGGATACCAAAAAAATGTTGAGTTGGTTAAAGATAAGGCTCCAGGATTCTACCTTGGTGATCAATGAAGCAAAATAATCTTTTCTTCGATGTTCGATTCAGTTTCGTTCCTCAATGTACATTTGGCGCACTTTTTTAAAGAGTTCTGAGGAATACACAAAATCGGTTACAGCCTGGTTGTCCGTTTTAAAGATTTCTTTGTTGGTGCCTTCCCATTCTTTGTGCCCATTTTTTAGGAAGATGATTTTTTCCCCAATTTCCATCACGGAGTTCATGTCGTGGGTGTTTATTACGGTGGTTATATCATATTCCTGGGTAATCTCTTGAATCAAATTATCAATTAGAATGGCCGTTTTGGGATCGAGGCCAGAATTGGGTTCGTCGCAGAACAGATATTTCGGGTTCATTACAATGGCCCGGGCAATGGCCACCCGTTTTTGCATCCCTCCGGAAATTTCGGCAGGATATTTTTTATGGGCGTCAATAAGGTTGACACGTTCCAAAACAAAATCCACCCGATCTTGCATTTCAGCTTTGGATTGCTTGGTGAACATGTCCAAAGGGAACATTACATTGCCTTCCACAGTCATGGAATCAAATAGGGCACTACCTTGGAAAACCATGCCCATTTCTTGGCGAAGATCACGGCGTTCTTTTGCGGAAAGCTCAGAATAATACTGCCCGTTATAACAAATTTGCCCTTCGTCAGGTTCAAAAAGGCCCAGCAAGCACTTTATAAAAACCGTTTTGCCCGAACCACTCTGTCCTATGATCAGATTGGTCTTTCCTTTTTCAAAGATGGTTGATATGCCCTTGAGCACATGGTTGTCCCCAAAAGATTTGTGTATGTTTTCCACTTCGATCATTAGCCAAGGAGTAATTGGGTTAATAGGTAGTTCACTATAATGATAACAACACTGGTCCAAACAAAGGCCGTGGTACTGGCCTTACCCACTTCCAAGGCACCACCTGTCATGTAAAATCCATGGTATGAAGGTACCGTGGCAATGACAAAGGCGAAAACAATGGATTTTATAAAAGCGTAGGTAACATGGAACGAATCAAAATCCAATTGCAGCCCTTGTATAAATTCTCCACTGGGCGCATACCCGCCAAAAACAGCAGCGACCCAACCACCCAAAATACCTACGAACATGGAAATGGCCACGGCAAAAGGGTAGATCATGGTGGCAATGATTTTTGGAAAAACCAGATAGTTCAAGGAGTTTACCCCCATTACCTCCAAGGCATCAATCTGTTCGGTAACACGCATGGTCCCAATACTCGAAGTAATGTAAGACCCTACCTTTCCTGCCATAATAATGGAAGTGAAAGTGGGCGCGAACTCCAAAATCACGGATTGACGAGTGGCAAACCCAATAAGACTTTTGGGCAAAAGAGGGCTATTTAAATTGAGAGCCGTTTGAATGGTAACAACACCCCCTATGAAGAAAGAGATAAATATGATGATGCCCATGGCTCCATAAATGAGATCATCAATTTCCTTTAAGATCAAGGATTTCATGATGGGCCACTTGGTAGGCTTTTTAAATACTTCCCATATCATGATGAAGTACTTTCCAATCGCTTCAAGATATTTCATGCGCTTAAATTGGACTTGCGGGCATAAAAATAAGAATATTGTTAAGCTTTTAACCTTCAATTAAAATATTAAACAGGATAAATGAATAGTTTTGTTATCGTTTTTGATAAATCCAACCCATGAAAAACAACAACCTTATTTTACTGTTGCTCGCTTTTTGTATTACCACCTTTACCAATGGTCAGCATAGAAAGAAGAACATAGAGGAAAAAGCTCCTGTAGAAATAGCCCAATCACCCAAATTGGTGGTCGGTATTGTGGTAGACCAAATGCGGTACGACTACCTTACTCGTTTTTGGAACCATTATGGTGAAGGAGGTTTTAAACGGTTGGTAAATGATGGATTTAATTGCAAAAACAACCATTTTAACTATTCGCCCACCAGTACGGGACCAGGACATGCATCGGTATATACTGGAACCACACCAGCTACCCACGGAATCATAGGAAACAATTGGTACGATAAGGAAACTGGAGAAGAAGTGTATTGTGCCGGTGATGATAGTTATGAATCGGTGGGTACCACATCCGATGCAGGTAAAATGTCGCCCCACCGAATGATCACCACCACCATCACCGATCAATTGCGACTGCATACCCAACAAAGGGGCAAGGTAATAGCGGTTTCCTTGAAGGACAGGGGAGCGGTACTGCCAGGTGGACATACAGCCAATGCGGCCTATTGGTTTGAAGGAGGAAACACCGGCAATTGGATAACAAGTTCGTTTTATATGGATGCTTTGCCGCAATGGGTGAACAGTTTTAATGCTTCTGACGAAGTGGAGGCTTATAAGAAACCATGGAATACGTTAAAACCTATCAATACGTATGTGGAGAGTGGCCTCGATGCCAATAGCTATGAAGGAGTTTTGGATGGGGAAACAACCAATACTTTCCCACATGATCTTCCAACAATTTGGGAAGCCAACAGTCAGTTTGAATTGCTCCGTAAAACACCTTATGGGAATAGTATTACTGCCGATTTTGCTTTGGCCGCTTTGGAGGGCGAAGATTTGGGGGCGGATACAATAACCGATTTCTTGGCCATCAGTTTTTCCAGTACGGATTATGTAGGTCATTTTTTTGGGGTAAACTCGAAAGAGGTACAAGATACCTATTTGCGGTTAGATCAAGATTTAGCCCGAATTCTTACTGTTCTGGATGAAAAAGTTGGAGTAGGGGAATACACTGTGTTTTTGACTGCGGACCATGCGGCCATTAATGTTCCAGCCTATTTGGCGGACCAGAAAATACCAGCAGGCTATTTGGACATGGATGGAATGCGGGAAGAATTCAATGAGTTTTTGCAGTACAAGTACGGCACTACCGATGTGGTAAAGAACATTTCCAATTACCAAATATTCTTGGACCATAAAATCCTAACCAACTTGGATATTGACCTAGATGATGCAGAAGAAGAAATTGCTAAGGAACTGCTCACCTACGAAGCTGTAAATCAAGTCTACACGGGCCATCAAATGTGGACCAATGAGTATACCGAGGGGATTCCCTATATTTTGCAAAATGGGTACAACCAAAAACGTTCTGGGGATATTTTGTTTGTACCAAGACCTGGGTTTATCTCCTACGGAAGAACAGGTTCTACTCACGGCTCGCCAATGATTTATGACACCCACGCCCCATTGCTTTTCTATGGAAAGGGAATAAAACAGGGTAGTACGGTAGACCGAACAGAGATTCCTGATATAGCACCTACCATTGCGGCCTTGTTGGGTATAGCGTTCCCAAATGGGACTACCGGTAAGCCGATTGGGGAGGTATTGCAGTAGTTAATCTCTATCCTTTTTGAGGAACAACTGCATAAAAATCAAATCCAACCACTGGTCAAATTTGTAGCCCACTTCTTTGAACGTGCCTATTTCTTGGAAGCCAAATTTTTTGTGGAATTCAAAACTGCCCTTGTTTGAGGCATCCACGCCTGCAATCATGGTATGGTAGCCTTGTTCGGTAGCCAGTCGAATCAGTTCTGACATAATAAGTTTGCCGATTCCCATTCCCCTGCAAGTATGATGGGTGTAAATTGAATGTTCCACACTATATTGATAGGCATCCCAAGGCCTAAAAATCCCAAACGTACCAAAGCCTACTACCTTTTCTTCATTTTCAGCAACGATTACAGGCATGTTGTCCTGTAGTTTTTTTTCAAACCATGCCAGCTGCTGCTCATAGGTACGCTCCTTATAATCATATACCACGGTTGAGTGAAGAATTTCGTGGTTTATGATTTCCAAGATAACCTTTACATCCTTGGTTTCTGCTGGCCGTATTATGATACTCATCGACAAAAATTGGTGTGCAGTACAAAGATAGAATAGGGAAATCTATTTTATTGTGGTCAAGATAATTTAGACCAAATGCCCTTCCATCGATATGTTCTAATGAATTTCCCTTCCTCTTTGGAAACGTATCGGGGCTGTTGTTGAAATAATGCTATGAGATAACCAAAAACTGCTTGAAAATATAAAAGAATACTCTCGGCCTGCCAAGCCATTTTAAGCGCAGCGATTTTAGTGAGGACGATACCGTAGCGCATTTTGTACATGGCCTCTCCTTTGGTCTGATATTTCTTGGAACTATATCCATGGCCCGTGGGGCGAAGGTGTTTTACATGGAGTTCGGGAACCGTCAAAGTCTCAAAATCGTGGTATTGGGCCAGAAGGATGTCCACAGTGTCCCATCCTACACCGGGGCGCAAGCCACCAATCTTGTCAAAACAGACTTTGTGGTACAGTTTTATGGGGCCACGGATATGGGTTTTATCGGCAATGTTCTCGTAAATCCAGTTATTATCTTTTTTGATGTACAGCAATCCAGAGCACATACCCAGTTTCCAATTGGCTTGAAACCGGTTCAGGATTTCTTCAAAATAGTTGGTGGGCAGGATAATATCCGCATCAAATTTGCCGATCAAATTATAATCTGAAGCATGTTTAAGCCCAAAATTAAAGGTGTCCACCACTTTTTTTCCAGGACTATGTTCATTTGCAGATTCTCGCTGGACCACTTTTATCCAATCATATATTTTGGCAAATTCACTGGCAATGGCAAAGGTGTTGTCTGTTGAATTATCATCCACAACAATAACTTCATCAGGCTTGTGGGTTTGTGCCACAAAAGAATCCAAGCAATCCTTGAGGTAGACAGCTTCGTTATGTGCAGGGATTACAATGCTGATTCGCATCTGCTAAAATTCTAAAAAACAAATCAAATATCCCAGAAGATCTTGTGTTATTGGGGTTTGATGTAAGCCTCTACTTGGTTGAACTCTCTTTTGAACTTGGTTCTTGAACTTTGTGGTTAGTATCTATAAACCATAGCGTTGATATTCATTCCGGCGCCAACGCTTGCAAACATAACAACATCTCCCTTTTCTAATTGATGTACCGGCATTTCTCCTTTGGTAACCAAATCGAATAAGGTAGGAACGGTGGCCACAGAACTGTTGCCCAATTTATGGATGCTCATGGGCATGATGTTTTTGGGCACTTCTTTTTGATACAATCTATAAAACCGTTTTACAATGGCCTCATCCATTTTTTCATTGGCCTGATGTATGAATATCTTTTTAACCGAATCAACGTCCACGCCACTTTGGTCCAAACAATCTTTCATGGCTTGTGGTACGTGGGTACAGGCAAATTCATAAATTTTGCGCCCATTCATTTTAATATAGCGCGTATTTGTGCAAGCCCCTTCTTCATTGGACTTGTCAAAGTAGAGGTAATAAGCTTCTTCGTTGGCGTATGTTTCAGTGGCGTGCGCCAATACTTCTCCCGATTTAGGATTGGCCTCAAAAATGGCTGCCCCGGCACCGTCCGAAAAAATCATACTGTCACGATCATGTTTGTCTACCACCCGAGATAGTGTCTCTCCCCCAATGACCAAGCATTTTTTGGCCATGCCACTTTTAATAAAGGCAGAGGCTTGGATGGCACCCTCAATCCATCCTGGGCATCCAAAAATGATATCATAACATACACACTTTGGATTTTTAATGCGAAGCAGATGTTTCACCCGACTAGCAAGACTCGGTAGTATGTCCCCCTGAATCTTTCCATAGGTTAAGTCGCCAAAATTATGGGCAAAGATGATGTAATCCAGTTCTTCTGGATCTATTCCAGAATCCTCAATGGCCTTTTGAGCGGCCAAAAAACCCATATCAGAAGTCTTCAGGTTGGATGGTGCATATCGCCGTTCCGCAATTCCAGTGATAGATTTGAATTTTTCAATAATGACTGCGTTATCTTGTTGGAAGCTAGAACCGTCATTTTCCAAAAAAGTGTGGTTCAAAAAGTCTTCATTCTTGGTGACAATTGCTGGAATATAACTTCCAGTTCCTGTGATGCCAATCTCCATGGTAGAGGTTTTACCTGAAAGATAGTGAACAAATATTTAGGTGTTATGCATGCATAATACTTTTTACAGTGTCCAAGGCGAGATCAACATCCATTTAGAATCAAAATAGCCTTGATTTTATTTTCAAATCAAGGCTATTTTCCACTACATATCATGGGTTGGCTACACTTCGGCGTAGGCCTCAATGGGCGTGCAAGTACATATTAAATTACGATCCCCAAACGCTTCATCCGTTCTTCTAATTGATGGCCAAAACTTGTTTTCTGCAACATAGGGCAACGGAAACGCCGCCTTTTGTCTATTATAGGGATAATCCCAAGAATCACTTGTGAGCATTTCCAACGTATGTGGTGCATTTTTGAGCACATTATTGGGTTGGTCTGCACTAGCTTCATCAATTTCCTTTCGGATGGACAACAAAGCATCACAAAACTTATTTAATTCCACAAGGCTCTCACTTTCGGTGGGTTCGATCATCAAGGTACCGGCTACGGGAAACGACACAGTTGGTGCATGAAAGCCGTAATCTATGAGTCGTTTGGCAATATCCGTCACCTCAATGCCATTGGCTTTGAAGGGCCTACAATCAATGATCATTTCGTGGGCGGCCCTACCTCTTTCTCCTGTGTACAAGACATCAAATTTGCCTTTCAACCGGTCTTTGATATAATTGGCATTGAGAATCGCGGCTTTGGTGGCATTGGTAAGCCCTTCGGCCCCCAACATTTTAATATACCCGTAGGAAATCAAACAAACCAATGAACTGCCCCAAGGTGCTGCAGAAATGGCTGTAATAGCCTCTTCACCTCCGGTTTTTACCACAGGATTTGTGGGCAAAAAAGGTTTTAACTGTTCAGCCACACAAATAGGACCAACACCAGGACCTCCGCCTCCGTGGGGGATTGCAAAAGTTTTGTGAAGGTTGAGGTGGCACACATCGGCGCCGATGGTAGCTGGATTGGTAAGGCCAACTTGGGCGTTCATGTTGGCTCCATCCATATACACCTGACCTCCATTATCATGGATCAATTTGGTAATCTGCTTGATGGAGGATTCAAATACACCATGAGTGGATGGGTAGGTGACCATCAAAGCGGCAAGATTCTCGGAATGCAAGTTCGCTTTTTCCTCCAAATCGGCCATATCAATGTTTCCTTTCTCATCGGTTTTGGTCACCACTACTTTCATTCCGGCCATGACAGCCGATGCAGGATTGGTTCCGTGGGCCGATGCTGGAATAAGGCAAATATTTCTATGGCCTTCCCCTCTGGATTCGTGATACGCACGAATAACCATCAGTCCGGCATATTCTCCTTGTGCGCCCGAGTTGGGTTGCAATGAGGTTGCCGCAAATCCAGTGATCACATTTAATTGCTGCTCCAAGGTTTTCAACATTTCCTGATACCCTTCAGCCTGATTTAGAGGGGCAAATGGATGAATATTGCTCCAATGGGCCCAACTCAATGGAAGCATTTCCGAAGCGGCATTCAATTTCATGGTACAACTACCCAAGGAGATCATGGAATGGTTCAGGGCCAAATCCTTCCGTTCCAATTTTTTGATGTAGCGCATCAACTCGGTTTCAGAGTGGTAGCTGTTGAACACTTCGTGCTCTAAATATGGAGCTTTTCGCTGTAATGCAGGTGGAATAACATGGCCTGCCTCAACCTCTTGCCCACTATGATTTTTTATGTCATGGGATTCAGCAAAACAAGCGATCAGTGTTTTCAGATCTTCATTTGAAACGGCCTCGTTCAAAGAAATGGAAACAGTATTCGCATCAACATAATTTAGGTTGATGCCTTTACTTTCGGCAACTTCCTGCAACCGTTTGGAGTTATTAACGGCTACTTTGATGGTATCAAAATAAGCGGAATTCAATTGTTCAAAGCCAAGGGACCCCAAACTTTTGGCCAATTTTTTGGTTTGAGTATGGACCTTGTCAGCAATATATTTCAACCCGTTTGGACCATGGTAAACGGCATACATTCCTGCCATGACGGCCAAAAGTACCTGTGCGGTACAGATGTTGGAGGTGGCCTTGTCCCTTTTTATGTGCTGTTCCCGAGTTTGCAGTGCCATTCGCAAGGCCCGATTACCATCAGTGTCCTTGGTTACACCAATAATTCTTCCGGGAATGCTTCTTTTATATTCTTCTTTGGTGGCAAAAAAGGCAGCGTGTGGACCTCCATAGCCCAAGGGAATTCCAAAACGCTGGGTGGTTCCCACCACAACATCTACGCCCCATTCCCCTGGAGGGGTAAGGAGCACCAAGCTTAAAATATCGGCAGCAACCGCTACTTTGATTTCACGTGCTTTGGCTTTCTCCACAAAATCGGCATAGTCATGCACTTGCCCAAATTTTCCGGGATATTGAAGTAAGGCTCCATAAAAATCCTCGGAAAAGTCAAAAGTTTCATGGTTGCCCACCACCAAGTCAATACCTAAAGGTATTGCTCGGGTTTTTAGCAGGCTCAAGGTTTGTGGAAGAATTTCTTCGGACACAAAAAACTTAACGGTTTCGTCCTTTTTTTGCTGACGCGAACGGAGTTCAAACAGCATGGTCATGGCCTCGGCCGCTGCGGTACTTTCATCCAAAAGGGAAGCGTTGGCAATTTCCATTCCGGTAAGGTCGCTTACCATGGTCTGGAAATTCAACAAAGCTTCCAAACGGCCTTGAGCAATCTCAGCCTGATATGGCGTATATGCCGTATACCATCCTGGATTTTCCAAAATGTTCCGTTTGATCACGGAAGGGGTAAAGGACTCGTGATATCCTAACCCGATATAGGTTTTGAACACCTTGTTTTTTTGAGCCAGTTCCTGGATGTGGGTCAAGAACTCATGTTCGCTGATCCCTTCCGGAAGGTCCAAGGCTTTTTTCAATTTAATATCATCAGGAATGGTCTCATAAATGAGTTGTTCCATATTTTCCACCCCAATGGTCTCAAACATTTGGGACAGGTCTTTTTCTGCAATGCCAATATGTCTGGCGGCAAACACTTCTGTATTCATCTCAATCCAATAAAGTGCACAAAATTAGGGATTAATTCAATGAAAATAAGCAATTTTGAAGGTCTCTAAACCAAAGTTGTTAACCACAAATTAACCTTTGTGGCCGCGGCAGTGAATCTGTTCCATGCGCATGTTGAAATCCATTTTTGACTTTTATCTGGATGCCAGTATCCATGTGGCCTTGGCGGTCATATCCTTGGCTACGGTTACTTTTTATCTATTGGATGCTTCCTTTGATTCATCGCTCTTGGGGTTTATCTTTTTTGGAGTGATTGTCTGCTATAATTTTGTCAAATATGGGGTTGAGGCCTACAAATATTTGATTGTTTCCAATGCCTATCACAAAATCATCCAAATCTTCAGCTTTGTATCTTTCGGTTTTGCTCTTTATTTTTTGGTGCAGTTGGAGCGGGAAATTTGGATGGCCATAGCAGTTATGACCCTACTTTCTGCACTGTATGCCGTTCCCATGCTTCCCAGAGCCAAGAATTTACGGAATTTGGGTGGGTTCAAAATCTATATTGTGGCTTTGGTATGGATGGGATTCACGGTTTTATTACCTGCCATGGATGCCAAAATCGCATTGCATTGGGATATATGGATATTGTTTTTGCAACGCTTCATTTTTGTGGTGGTGCTCATACTGCCCTTTGAAATCAGGGATTTGCAGTGGGATGACAAGAATTTAAGAACACTGCCCCAAGTGTATGGAATTAAAAGAACCAAAAGGATTGGAATCGTTTTGACCGTGATTTTCTTTTTCCTGACCTTTTTTAGGGATGGTATCTATGAATATGAGGTATTGTTACGATCTATTCTTTGTGCTGCCATGATTTTTGTGCTTATATCCAACAAAAAAATGCAATCCCGATACTTTGTCTCATTTTGGGTGGAAGGAATGCCCATTTTATGGTTATGCTTGTTCTGGGCGGTGGAACGCTATTTCTGAAGCCGCTCTTCCAAATCACGCTTCATGCATTCCTTGTCATTTTCGGAAAGCGTTGTTAACCCAGCCTTATCGCAAAGGGATGTCAACTTGGAATTCTTTTTGGAATACATTGCACAGGTCTTGCAATACAAAACGTGCAAGCGGAGTTTTAGGACTTCCCAAAAACTTGCCTCGTCATATTGCGATTTGTTGCAGATATGTGATGCTTCATCGCATGATATCTTCATAGCTAAAACCAATTTTCATTTAAACAACCCATAAGGGCCGTCCTTGCCCGGTGGATCATTACCCAGAGATTGGACGGATTAATTTCTAGTTCATTACAAATATCCTCAGTGCTCATTCCTTGAATGGTCTTCATTGTAAAGACCTGAGCCTGTTTTGTGGGCAGCTTTTCAATACATTCCTGTAGTGCAAATCCCAGTTCTTCATTTTCGAGCACATTGTCACCATCCCTACTAAATGGGTCGGCCACTTGTTCTTCAAGCCAATCCCCATCAGAATCTGCATCCGTAGTATAGTTGATGCGTACCTCGGCCTTACCTTTTTTGGAATTGATCTTGCGATAATGATCGATCACTTTTCGCTTTAATATGGCAATGAGCCAAGTTCGTTCAGCGGCATCACCTTTGAAGTTTTTGGCCGAATTGAGTCCGGCAAAAAAGGTTTCCTGTACCAAATCTTTGGCAATTTCGGCATCACTTACGCGAGCCACTGCATAATTGAACAGATAGTCGGCGTAAAGGTCAACCCAAGTATCAGGATGTAGTTTGTGTTCTGCCATTAGTTAAAAACAGGTAGCAAAAATAATAGTTTTTGACAATGGTTGATGGTTTGTTCGCTGCAAATGACCTTAAAATTAGCTTGTTGGAAGCATACTTTAATCTAAAATTAACAGAAATCAAATGGATTATCATGCGTTTGGACCTGAAAATAACCTGAATTCCATTTGGATTATTTTCATAAATTTATGAAAACCAATAAGCTAACCATTTTTAAGTCCACATCGATGGAAAAAAAGCTAATCTTCATTTCCATTTTACTTTTCCTCAGTGGGTGCTATACCTACAAACCTTTACCAACCTATGAAAATGACTTTGTGGTCGGTCAAAAATATGAAATCCGAATTGGGAATCGACCCATGGAACGTGTATTTGTAAATTCTGTGACAGATTCAACTTTGGTGGTGCGCAAAGGAAGAACAGAATTGGTGGTGCAAAGGGATATGATCACCGAAAGTAAGTTTCGGAAATTTTCTCCAGGCAAAACTGTTCTAGGCATTGTTGTAGGGGGATTTTTGACTTACTCCATTGCAAGCATAGTGATTTGGCTGTAATTAATTACCAAAAAAGAGAAACTAAGCCTTGGCAATTAACCCAGCTCTTTCCAACAGTGCATCAATTTTGGGTTCAGTGCCTCTGAAACGTTTATAAAGCTCCATTGGATTTTCGGTTCCACCTTTGGAGAGCACATGCTCCTTAAATTTGTCCGCAATCTCCTTATTGAAAATTCCCTTTTCCTTAAAATAGGCGAACGCATCGGCATCCAAGACCTCGGCCCATTTGTAGCTGTAGTAGCCCGAAGAATACCCACCCTGAAAAATATGCGAAAATGAGGTGCTCATACAGGTTTC
Source organism: Muricauda sp. MAR_2010_75 (assembly GCF_000745185.1). NCBI lineage: Bacteria > Pseudomonadati > Bacteroidota > Flavobacteriia > Flavobacteriales > Flavobacteriaceae > Allomuricauda > Allomuricauda sp. MAR_2010_75. The sequence continues at coordinate 713,978 of NZ_JQNJ01000001.1, read as the reverse complement.
TGGAGTCTTGGGGAACAAATCTGTACCCTCAAAGGCTTTGGTTTCGTAGGCTTTCACATCTTTTATCCCTGTTGGGTCGGTGCCATGCCAAGCCATATCCAAAAATCCAAAACTCAATTGGCGCACTGTGGCCATGCCTTCTTGGAACGTAGAAGAGTCTTTAATTTTTTCAACCAATTCCATGGGAATCAGTTCACCTGTTTCATAGTGATGGGCAAAAAGTTCAAGGGCTTCTTTTTCATAACACCAATTCTCCATAATCTGACTGGGCAGCTCCACAAAATCCCAATACACCGAAGTTCCAGATAGTGAAGGATAGGTGGTATTGGCCAACATACCGTGCAGCCCATGTCCAAACTCGTGGAACAGGGTCGTTACCTCATTGAAAGTTAGTAACGACGGCTTTGTGCTCGTTGGCTTGGTAAAATTGCACACATTGGAAATATGCGGTCTGCTGTTTTTTCCATTCAAGGTGAATTGAGATTTGTAGGATGTCATCCAAGCCCCGCCACGTTTTCCGGCCCTGGGATGGAAATCGGCATAAAAAAGTGAGATGAAGTTGTTGGAATCGTCATGCACCTCAAAGGTTTTTACATCATTGTGGTATTTGTCAATGGTGGAGACTTCCTTAAATGTAAGTCCGAACAACATTTCGGCTACTTTAAAAACCCCATTGATTACATTTTCCAATTTAAAATAGGGTTTTAGCTTTTCATCATCCAGATTGAACAATTTCTGCTTTAATTTTTCAGAATAATAGGTGCTATCCCATTTTTCCAACTGGTCTATGTTGTCCAGTTCTTTCGCAAAAGATTCCAGTTCTTGAAATTCCCTTTCAGCCGCAGGTTTGGCCTTTTCCAGAAGTTCATTGAGAAAATCCATTACCTTTTCAGGAGTCTCGGCCATCCGTTCCTCCAAAACAAAATGGGCATGGGTTGGGTAACCCAGCAAGTTGGCGCGTTCATGGCGTAGGGCAACAATTTTGAGTACATTTTCCTGATTGTCCAATTCGTCATTATGGAACCCTTTGCTACCAAAGGCGATGGAAAGTTCTTTCCGTAGCGCCCTATTTTTGGCATACTTCATAAATGGAATGTAGCTGGGGTAATCCAAGGTGATCATCCAACCTTCCTTGCCTTTGGATTGGGCCAATTGTTCGGCGGCTTCTTTTTCTCCTTCAGGCAAACCATCGACATCTTTTTCATCGGTCAATAAAAGTTCGTATTTGTTGGTCTCTGCCAATACATTTTCACCAAAAGTCAATTTTAGTTTGGCCAATTCTGCGTCTATCTTACGCAGTCGTTTTTTATCCTCTTCTTTTAAATTTGCACCATTTCTGCTGAACTTTTTGTATCGTTTTTCCAAAAGGGTGTGTTGTTCAGGGGTGAGGTCCAAGTTATCTCGTTGTTCATAAACGGATTTCACTCTTTGGAAAAGCCCCTCGTTTAAAATGATGTCGTTTCCGAATTCAGACAACAAAGGCGAAATTTCTTGAGCTATTTTTTGGATTTCTGCATTGGTCTCCGCGGAATTCAGATTGAAAAAGATACTGGAAACACGATCCAACTGCTGTCCAGAAAAATCCAAGGCCTCCAACGTATTTTCAAATGTGGGGTGGTCCTGATTGTCAACAATGGCGTCTATTTCCGCCCGGGCATCTTCTATGGCCTGAAGAAAGGCCGGTTTAAAATGTTCGTTCTTTATTTTTGAAAATGGAGCTAGGTCAAAAGGCTCCAGCAATGGATTGTTCATAATTGATTCTTGGATTTTTTGATTTTCATTCTGGTGATGGTAAAATCAGCCAATAAATAAGCAAAGGATATCATACTTGAAAATAGGGCAACGGTTATAAAAGCAAATCCTCTTGCCGTATCTTGGGTAACTCTGTTCATGGCTTTTAGGGCCTCATCAGAATATTCGTTTAAATCTACAAAGCCATTGCCATCTAAGTCAAAGCTTTCAGCGTATGATTTTATATAGTGCCATCGAACTTCAACTGCAATAAGGAGAACCGAGTAAAGTATAAAAACCAATAAACCACTTTTCCATAAACTTTTTAGATAAGGGTTTTGGATTTTCTTCTTAGTAAGAAGAATAACAAGGATGGCGCATATCCCTAGTATGATTCCAATTTGGTTGTAGTTCATTTCTTTTGGACTACCCTTTTTTCTTGATTTCCTCGGCTCCTTTAATAACCTTCTCTTTAAGTCCTTCTTTATAAGCTACCATTTTGTTCAAGATTTCGCTATCTGAACTTCCAATGATCTGGGCGGCAAGGATTCCAGCATTTTTGGCGCCATTCAAGGCCACTGTGGCTACAGGGACACCTCCGGGCATCTGTAAAATGGAAAGTACCGAATCCCAGCCATCAATGGAATTGCTGCTTTTAACAGGAACGCCAATTACGGGCAAGGGAGATAATGAGGCCACCATTCCTGGAAGGTGCGCTGCGCCCCCAGCTCCGGCAATGATAACGGAATACCCATTTTTGTGGGCATTCTTTCCAAAATCGAACAGTTTCTCCGGGGTACGGTGTGCCGAAACGATGTCCACATCCACATCAATCCCGAATTCTTTTAAAATATCAATGGCATCTTGCATTACAGGAAGATCGCTGGTGCTTCCCATGATCACGGCTACTTTGCTCATATCTCTAATTGCTTGTCACTTTTATGGTTTCCTTTACTTTTTGTGCCACTTCCCGGGCTCGTGCCATATTTTCGTCCACAATGGTTACATGGCCCATTTTACGGAAGGGGCGGGTTTGTTTTTTGCCATAGATGTGCGGGGTAACCCCGTCCATCTCCAAAATGGATTCAATATTTTGGTAAACCACGTCTCCTGTATGTCCTTCAGCACCCACCAAGTTTACCATAATACCCGCCACTTTGCTATCGGTTTTACCCAAAGGTAAGTCTAATATGGCACGGATATGTTGTTCAAACTGATTGGTATAACTGGCCTCAATGCTGTAATGTCCACTGTTGTGAGGTCTTGGGGCGACTTCATTCACCAAAATTTCATCGTTTTGGGTCTGAAACAGCTCAACGGCCAAAAGGCCCACATGTTTCATCTGTTCCGAAACTTTAAGTGCAATGGCTTTAGCTTTTTGGGCTACCGCATCATCAATCCGAGCAGGGCAAATCACATATTCCACTTGGTTGGCCTCAGGGTGAAACTCCATTTCCACAACAGGATAGGTCTTTATTTCACCTTTGGAACTTCTGGCTACGATAACAGCCAGTTCATTTTTAAAATCCACCAATTTTTCAGCAATGCACTCCACATTGGGCAGGCCTCTAAGGTCATCCATTTTCCGAACTACTTTTACGCCTTGTCCATCATACCCAAATTGGGCACTTTTCCAAACAAAGGGAAGTTGAAGTCCACCGTTGGAAATGCTATCCTCTATCTCTGAGGTATAGGCAAACCGGGTAAAAGGGGATGTCGGAATCCCATGGTCGGTATAAAACAATTTTTGGGTTGCCTTGTTCTGAATGGTCCGCAATGTTTTGGTGGGTGGATATACGGTTATGCCTTCATGCTCCAGTTTTTCCAAAGCATCAACATTCACGTTTTCAATCTCAATGGTAAGGACATCCACATCCTTTCCAAAGTTGTAAACGGCATCAAAATCCATAAGACTGCCCTCCACAAATTCATTACAGGCTATTTTGCAGGGGGCTTCGGGAGAGGCATCCATAACTTTGGTATAAATGTCCCATTTTCGGGTTTCATAGAGCATCATTTTGCCCAATTGTCCACCTCCTAAAATTCCCAGTTTAAAGTCCGAAGAGAAAAATTGCATTGATCAGCGAATTGGAATGAAAGCAAAAATACATGAATTCCTTGAAGGGATAAAAGACTTAGGGCAATACCGCCCCCAAAAAATGCTATCTTTGCCAACCTGACTAAAATAATGTTGCCTTGATCAAGCTTCACGACAAGTTTTTTAAACCCTACCTCAAGGAAGAGCAAATTCTTCGGGCCATAGAAAAAATGGCCACGGAAATTGCCAAGGACTATAAGGATGAGACACCGCTATTTGTGGGGGTGCTCAATGGGGCCTTTATGTTTGTTTCGGATTTTTTAAAGGCATACCAATATCCTTGTGAGGTTTCTTTTGTGCGGTTGAGTTCCTATCAAGGACTTACCTCTACAGGAATTGTGGAAACCTTGTTGGATGTTCCGGAAGAAATAGAGGGGAAAAGTGTTATTATTTTAGAAGATGTGGTCGATACGGGAAGGACACTGAAACAATTGGTGCATCTGTTTTCGCAGACCAATGTAAAAGAATTTAAGATAGCCACGCTTTTTTATAAATCGGACATGTACAATGGTGAGTATGCCATTGATTACGTGGGCCTGGATATTCCCAATAATTTTATTGTGGGCTATGGCTTGGATTATAATGAGCAGGGGCGCAACCTAAGAGAAGTATACCAATTAAACCAAGCAGATATGATCAACCTAGTGCTCTTTGGAAAACCAGGCGCAGGAAAAGGAACGCAAGCACAGTTCCTAAAGGAAAAATACAATTTGAAGCACATTTCTACCGGGGATGTTTTCCGCTACAACATGAAAAACGGAACGGAATTGGGTAAATTGGCCAAATCCTATATTGATAAAGGCGATTTGGTGCCCGATGAGGTCACCATTGATATGCTCAAGGCCGAAGTTGAGAAAAATCCAGAGGCCGCAGGCTTTATATTTGATGGATTCCCTAGAACAGCTGCACAGGCAGAAGCCTTGGATAACTTTTTGGAATCCAAGGATATGAAAATAAATGCTACTATCGCGTTGGAGGCCGACGATGATGTTTTGGTAGCTAGATTGTTGGAACGTGGCAAGAGCAGTGGCCGTTCCGATGATCAAGACGAAAGTAAGATTCGTAACCGCTTTGACGAATACAACCAAAAGACGGCTCCACTGAAAGCCTTTTATGAGAAACAGGGCAAATTTCACTCCGTTAACGGGATAGGTGGAATTCAAGAAGTTACAGAACGCTTGTGTGCCATTATTGATACCCTGTAACCATGAAACGCATTTTTTTTCTTATCCCTCTAATTTTGGGCATTGCCTGTAATTCAAGATATGAATGGGTAGATGATTTGGATCGTAGCATCAAGGCTTATGACAAAAATGCACAGCCTGTGGAAGAGGCGTATCAGGTAAATTCTGGGACATCCACGTCCATCTTCATTGAACCCTACCAAGCACATGACGGCATACGAAAGACCATATTTAGGCATGCACGTACCGAAGTCATGTATTTTGAGCGACATATTTATCAACAAGGGGAAGATATTGTTTATGAGCATCATGTGGGAACTGCCCCAAGATTGATTAAGGAGGAAGGCCAAATTGTAAAAACATCGGATTACATGGTTTTCAACAAGCATAGCTATTTTAAGAACGATAAAGTGGGCAAACGTTTTGGTCAACAAAAACTGATTGATAAATATGTACCCAAGGATTCCGTGCCACATGCTATTAAAAATCTGAAGGTTGAGGAATCCTACCTCTACCATGAGGACTATCTAGAGATAAAGAACTACCTTAAGGATATCTTAGCTTTACAACGTGTAGAAGAATGACCGAGGGCAATTTTGTGGATTATGTAAAAGTGTATGCCGCTTCTGGAAACGGAGGTAAAGGTTCTACGCATTTGCACCGCGAAAAATATGTGGCCAAAGGCGGCCCGGATGGTGGAGATGGAGGTCGTGGTGGCCATGTCATTATAAAAGGGAACAAAAACCTTTGGACCCTGTATCATTTTAAATTTAAGAAGCATTTTAAGGCCGGCCACGGCGAACACGGAAGCAAAAACCGCAGTACGGGTGCCGATGGAGCCGATGTTTATTTGGAGGTGCCTCTGGGAACGGTGGTCAGGGATACAGAGACCAATAAGGTGTTGTTCGAGATTACCGAGGACCAAGAGGAGAAAATTATTTTGGAAGGTGGAATGGGTGGCCGGGGAAACTGGCACTTTAAAAGTGCTACCAACCAAACGCCAAGGTATGCCCAACCTGGGATTCCCGGCCAGGAAACTCAGATAACACTGGAGTTAAAGGTTTTGGCCGATGTGGGCCTGGTGGGTTTCCCAAATGCTGGTAAATCCACCCTGCTTTCCGTAATGACTTCGGCAAAGCCCAAGATAGCCAATTACGAATTTACGACCCTAAAGCCCAATTTGGGCATTGTGGAATATCGTGACTTCAGAAGCTTTGTAATGGCCGATATTCCAGGAATTATTGAAGGAGCAGCCGAAGGCAAGGGATTGGGACACTATTTTTTACGGCATATTGAACGCAATGCCACCTTACTCTTTCTGATTCCGGCGGACAGTAAGGATATCAGTCAGGAATATGCCATTTTGTTGGATGAACTGCGACGGTACAACCCGGAACTCTTGGATAAAGGCCGTTTGGTGGCCATTTCCAAATGCGATATGTTGGATGAGGAACTCATTGCCGAAATTCGGGAAGACATGAAGGAAGATTTTAAGGATGTGCCCTATATGTTCATTTCTTCAGTTAGTCAATTGGGCATTCAGGAACTCAAGGATAGACTTTGGGAGCTGTTGAACGAATAACAACCGTTATTCCATTCCAAAAGCCAAATATTCATTATTTTTAGTGGTAATCCAGATGCACTTGTCATGCGACACCTACTTTTTATAGCATTTTGTTGTCTATTTGCATCCTGTTCCACCATACGGGTGAATTATGACTATGACAAAGGAACGGATTTTTCCAACTATACCACATACAACTATTTTTCGGACATGGAAACAGGCCTCAGCCAATTGGATGAACGCCGATTGATACGTGCCTTGGATTCAACCCTGCAGTTTAAAGGATACCGTTTGGCCGAGGAGCCCGAATTTTTCATCAACATCCTCAGCAGCGAATACCAAAGTGCCCCCAATAGTTCCCTTGGTATTGGTATGGGCGGAACGGGCAGAAATGTAGGTGGAGGCGTTTCCGTAGGAGTGCCTATTGGAAATGGAGGTATTCAACGACACATACAGTTTGATTTTGTGGATGCCCAACGGGATGCGCTGTTCTGGCAAGCTTCTACGGAAAGTGGATATAGAGACAATGCCTCACCAAGTGTGAGGGAAGATCGTTTAAAAGCCTTGGTCAAAAAGGTATTTTCAAAGTTTCCCCCTGAAACTGATTGAGAACTCGTCATCATCTTCAGAATACCGTTGCCCATAATGGAGTAGGATTGGGTTGTTCTTGCCAATACATTTATTATCAAAATGTAACAAAAGAGCATAAAGTCAGTCTTATTTTATGGTAATTAAATTTCAATCGAACAATTAATTCAACACTTATGAAAACAACACAAAAGATCAATTGGGTCTGTGGACTTTCCCTATTCCTGTTTTTGGGAGGATCCATTCAGGCCCAAGAAAAACCAGGTGATACCACATTGATCAGCTCCGAAGAAGAACTGCAGGCTCTGGCAGCATTGGATCAAGGGGATTACCGGTATACCGTAGAAGATTATTTTGGCAATCCAAAAGCCTTTACATTTCGATTTTCCCCTGATGGGAAATATCTTTCCTACAGAGAAAGTGATGAAAATGGAAAGCGCCATATTTATGTGAAGAATTTGGAGACCAGTGAAGTGAAAAGAGCTATTGAGGAAAAAGAAGAATTGGTCCGAGTGTATGGCTGGCTTAACAATGAACGGCTATATTTTTCAATGGACACAGGAGGTGATGAGAACTATCATATCTATGCCGTTGACCTTGACGGCGACAACTTAAAAGATCTAACACCTTTTGATGGGGTCAGAGCCGATTTCAATGAGTTGTTGCGAGATGATAAGGAGCATATCATAGTCGATTTGAACAAGAATAACGCACAAGTATTTGAGCCCTTTAAATTGAATGTTGTTACGGGAGAGATTACCCAACTATACACCAATGATGACCCGGCCAATCCCATTCTTGGCTACGATTTTGACAAAACTGGAAAATTAAAGGGGTTTACAAAACTCCGTGATGGGGTGGAACAAGATGTGTACTATGAAGATGGTGAAGGTGGTTTCAAGGTTTTGAAACAGCTCAACTGGAAGGATAACTTCTTTATAGCCGATTTTAATTATGCCACCGAGTACCCACATGATGCTTATGTGATTTCCAATCTGGACAATGATAAAGCCGAAGTACAGCTTTATGATCTTAAAGAGAACAAAATCATTAAAAAGATTTTTTCCCATGATCAATATGATGTGCAGGAAGGGGGCATTTCCAGAACAAGGAATTATGAAATCGACTACTTTGCTTATGAAGGGGAAAAAAGTGTGATTGTACCCGTAAGCGATGTGTTCAAAAAAATGGATGCCAAGGTAAAAGAAGAGCTTCCCGGAATGCAGTATGATATTTTGGACAGTACCGAAGATGAAAACTTGTATATGCTCTACGTGGATAGCGACAGGGTATATGGGATTTACTACGCCTACAATGTGGCCAAAGATGAACTTACGGAGTTATATAACACCATGCCTCAACTGAAAAAAGAGGATATGGCCGAAATGCGTCCCATTACCTTTACCAGCAGGGATGGCATTACCCTGCATGGTTATATTACTTTACCAAAAGCAGTTTTAGCAGGTGAAAAAGTTCCTGTGATCGTTAACCCGCATGGTGGGCCACAGGGAATCCGTGATTCTTGGGGGTTTAACCCCGAAGCCCAATTGTTCGCCAGTAGGGGGTATGCTACACTTCAAGTAAATTTTAGGATTTCTGGAGGGTATGGGCGCGAGTTTTTGGAATCAGGGTTTAAAGAGATAGGAAGAAAGGCCATGGACGATGTTGAGGACGGTCTTAAATATGTAGTGGAACAAGGTTGGGTAGATCCCAAAAAAGCCGCTATTTACGGAGGCAGCCACGGAGGATATGCTGTTTTAAGGGGCTTGACAAAGACTCCGGACCTTTATGCTTGTGGTGTGGATTATGTTGGTGTGTCCAATTTGTTCACTTTTATGAAGACCATTCCGCCCTATTGGAAGCCCTATTTAAAGATTATTAAGGAGATTTGGTATGATGAGGACAATCCCGAAGAGAAGAAAATCATGGAAGAAGTTTCCCCGGTCTATCAAATTGATAAAATCAAAAAACCACTGTTTGTGGTACAGGGCGCCAACGATCCACGGGTGAACATTGACGAATCCGATCAAATTGTTAGTGCCTTGCGGGAAAAAGGCTATGATGTGCCCTATATGGTAAAATATGATGAAGGGCATGGATTTGGAAAAGAGGAAAACCGCTTGGATCTCTATAGGTCCATGATGGGTTTTTATGCCAAACATTTGGGGCAACAAGAAATACCTCAACCACTAAAAGATTAATAAAATCACTGACATTCAATGAAAAAGGGAGCATTTCGCTCCCTTTTTTTGTGTAAAACCATTCCATTTACCGTTCGCACGTTCATTTTTACCACTGCCCATAATCTCCTTTCGTTCTGGAGTAAAGTCCTCTACTTTAGCATCATACAAAACCATTAAAACAAAACGTAATGATCGCACTGGCAAAATTGATGATATCCGTATTGATGGACATCCTCTTATAATTGAATTTTTCAAACTTTAAAACCAATACAATGAAAAAACTAAATACAACACAGAAAGTAATTTTGGGAATGGGAATCGTGGGGGCCTCTATCGGGTTCTATGGCAAATGGATGGGATGGGCCTACGATGACTATTTTGTGTTCTTTTATACCGGGATGACCATGGTTTGGATAACATTTTTGCCGTCGAGCAAGGCCTGCTGTGTTCCTTTTTGGAAAAAAAGCGCCAAAAAACAGCAGTAAAGGAATTCCACAGGTTGCATTGCAAAGAGTATATTTGGGTTATCGCGGAACATATTCCATGGAATTAAATAGCAAGAGAAGAAATTACATTTTTTGGGTACTTCAACTTTTGGGTTGGGGATTTATTAATTCGGTATCCATTTTTGTGGTAAAAGGGCTTAGTCCCCAGTTACTGCTCTATTCGGTGGTGATGGGTACTTTTCTTGGCATTTTTTCCACTTCTTTGCTTCGGTGGTACTTGAAACGGAGTGTGCAATTTGAATCCTTTGGTGGGAAAGACTTTATTAAAATTCTTATCTCTTTTTTGCTGACGGCACTCGTGTTTGGTGCTTTGAACACCCTGTTTGGTTTCCTCTACGTAAAATTCGGACCAACATTGACCGAGGCCGAACATAATATGTTCAAAAACTATGATAACATCGGTATCCAAGTGCTCAATTCTTTGTTTTTGATTGGGGCTTGGACGGTAACCTATTTGGTCATTAAGCTGTTGTTGAAACTCAACCAAGACCGTATTGAGCGCTTGGAGTTGAACACGCATTTAAAGCAGGCACAACTAAATACCCTTAAAGGACAGATCAACCCACATTTCATGTTCAACAGTCTCAATAACATTCGTGGATTAATGCTTGAGGATGTAGAGAAATCCCGTGAAATGTTGACCAAACTTTCCGAAATTTTACGATATTCCCTTACCAAGAACAACATAAATGCCATTTCGGTTCGGGAGGAACTTGAGGTGGTGGATAACTATATCGACCTTTCCAAAATTCAGTTTGAGAATCGGTTGGAGTTCGTTAAAAATGTGGAAGCCAATACTTTGGATATCCAGATTCCTCCCATGATCATACAATTGCTTGTAGAGAATGCCATAAAACATGGTATTTCGAACCTTAAGCGTGGTGGAGCCATCACTTTGAACATTAAAAAAGAAGAAGCAATTTTGGTCATTGAAGTCAGAAATACGGGTAAACTTCAAATTACAAAAGATTCCACGCAATTGGGGTTGAAAAATATTGAACAACGCCTGAAACTGCTCTATGCTGATAAGGCTTCCTTTAGTTTAGAAGAGGTTTCCGATGAGGTGCTGGCGCTTATTAAAATTCCATTGGCATGAAAATAAAAGCCGTTATTGTTGAAGATTCACGCTTGGCCCGAAATGAGCTGAAGGAACTCATTAAAAAATATGGGGATATTGAGCTTTTGGGTGAAGCGGAGAATGTTGACAATGGTTTTGAGCTTATTCAAAATACAACACCAGATGTTTTGTTTTTGGACATCAATATGCCCGAAAAAGATGGTTTTGAACTCTTGGAAATGCTGGATGAGGTACCCATTACTGTTTTTACCACAGCTTTTGATGAATATGCCATAAAATCATTCGAGTACAATGCATTGGACTATCTCTTGAAGCCAGTAAGTGAAAAACGGTTTGCCATGGCTATGGATAAGGTCAAGGCCAAGTTGGAGAATGCAGATGAGGGTAAGGGCGCTGAAACCAAGAAATTATCGGAAAACAGTCAGATTTTCATCAAAGACGGAGAAGCATGCTGGTTAGTGAAAATTGGGGACATTTCCCTGTTTGAAATTGTAGGGAACTATACTAGGGTCTATTTTGAGGATAAAAAACCATTGTTGTACAAATCGCTCAACCAAGTAGAGGAAAAGCTTCCGGAGACTTCTTTTTTTAGGGCAAATCGCCAACAAATCGTAAATACCAATTATATAGAAAATGTGGTGCCTTGGTTCAATGGAAAATTGAAGCTTACCCTTAAAAATGGGGAAGAAGTTGAGGTGTCCCGAAGACAGTCCTATATCTTCAAGGATAAAATGAGTCTTTGATTGAACAACAAGAAATGATGTCAGTTCGAGCGCAGTCGAGAACGCCTTGATTATGCGCTGTAAGAACATCTCGACCCCACTCGATGTGACATTTAAGACATGTGGATTTAAGGTTTCAGCAAATCCTTGTACCGGTCTTTATAGCCAATAAGGGCCAATATGTTCAATATCAACAATGCCAGGGCGGGGCCTATGCCCTCCGGCAACAGTGTGGCATGAAATAGTACCGCATTTACGGAAACACTCATTAAAATTATGGCCATTAAAGCACCATATTTGTTGAAAATAAAAGCAAGACCTGCCAAAATTTCCACAATGGCTACCAATTTTAAGGTATAAGAGGATGAGACAGCCCCAAAAAAGGCAATAACAGAATCGGGCATTTCACCTCCCATTGGGATGAAATTTAAAAATTTGTTCAGTCCAAATATTAGGACAAATAGTCCCAATAAGATGCGGACCACCATAAAAACTTTTGAATTCATAGTCTTTGATTTTGTTGGTTACATATTAAATGTATGTAAAAATTATGAATTCAATAATTTTATACGGAATTTTTCTACAAATGGGAAAGGGGAAAATCACATGGATTTCAGTAGCCCTCCATCAATTGGAATATTGGTTCCGGTAATGTAAGCCGCTTGGTCCGATGCTAAAAAAGTTACCAGATATCCGTATTCCGCTGGTTTTCCTATACGCTTCATAGGAACCTTATCTTCCATAGCGGAAAGCACTTCTTCGGGAGATATTCCCATTTTTTCCGCCTTTTTGGTATTGAGCTGGGCAATTCGGTCCGTATCAAAATAGCCCGTCAAAATACTGTTCACCGTAATACCATCTTGGGCCACGTCAAAGGCCAAACTCTTTGCCCAAGTGACCACCGCAGCCCGAATGGTATTGGAAAGTGCCAAATAACTCAAGGGTTCCTTTACCGATATGGAGGCCACATTGATAATACGACCCCATTTATTGTTTTGCATCTGTTTTAGCGCGAGTTCTGTGGTGAAGACCACTGATTTGAACAACAAATCGAAGGCATTCTGATAATCATCAACACTTTTTTCCAAAGCACCGCCGCCTTCAGGACCTTGGGTGTTATTGACCAAGATATCAATGGTATTGCGTTCGAAAAAAGATGAAATGATACGCTTGAAAGCTTCAAAATTGGAAAAATCAACCGCCAAATACTGATGTTTTTGGCCTTGGGAACTGTCCATTTCTTGGGTTAATTCCTTCATCCGTTTTTCGTTTCGAGCCATAAGGGTGACGCTTGCCCCACTTTTGGCCAATTGCATTGCAATGGCTTCGCCAATTCCTTTACTACTCCCGCCCACTAGGGCTTTTTTTCCTTTCAGTGATATGTTCATGTGTTATCTATATTCGTCTCGTACCGGACTAAAAATGTCCATTAATTTACATTTGGTAAGTGCTTTTCCACGGTGGGGCATGTTGGAGGGAATAATGACCACATCACCAGGATGATAGGTATCTGTTTTTCCGTCCAAAGTAAGTTCAAAAGTGCCCTCCACCACATGCATGATTTGCTCGTGGATATGAAAATGTTCGGGTACTTCGGCATCTTGGTCCACGTCCCAAAAAACCCAACTCATGCTTTCGCCATGTACCAATTTTCCGTGGTAACCGGGCATAATTTCCTTGGATTTGATTTCTGATAGGTTCATCATTTTCAATTTTACCCCAATATAAAAATTAATAAGATGATTTCTTTGTTTGGATTGGTTTTGCCATTGGCTATTTTTGAATGATAAACAAGATTGATGAACATTCATTTTATTGCCATTGGGGGGAGTGCCATGCACAATTTGGCCTTGGCCCTGGAGCACAAAGGGTATCACATTACCGGAAGTGATGATGTTATTTTTGAACCTTCCAAAAGCAGATTGGAGGCGAAAGGACTGTTACCGGAACATTTTGGCTGGTTTCCCGAAAAAATCCATGATCGGTTGGATGCGGTTATTTTGGGTATGCATGCCAAACCTGACAATCCAGAATTGCTAAAAGCTCAGGAAATGGGGTTGAAGACGTATTCTTACCCTGAGTTTTTGTACGAACAATCTAAATACAAGACCCGGGTGGTCATAGGTGGAAGTCACGGAAAGACCACCATCACTTCCATGATTTTGCATGTGTTGGATTACCATGATATTGAAGTGGATTATATGGTTGGTGCCCAATTGGAGGGTTTTGACCGCATGGTGCACCTTACCGAGGAGAACGATTTCATTGTTTTGGAGGGGGACGAATATTTGTCATCTCCTATTGACCGAAGGCCCAAATTTCATCTCTATCAACCCAATATTGCTTTGTTAAGTGGGATAGCTTGGGACCATATCAATGTGTTTCCAACCTTTGAAAATTATGTGAAGCAGTTCCAGATTTTTGTCGATGGCATTGTAAGCGGAGGTAGTATTACCTATAATGCGGAGGATGCCGAGTTGGTCAAAGTGGTGGAATCCACAGAAAATACCATTCGGAAGTTTCCTTACCATACCCCGGAATATCGTGTTGAAAATGGGACCACTTTATTGCATACCCCTGAAGGAGAAATGCCTATTGAAATTTTTGGCAGGCACAACCTGAACAATCTGGCTGGAGCCAAATGGATATGTCAGCAAATGGGTGTGGACGAAGTTGATTTTTACGAAGCCATTGCCACTTTCAAAGGGGCTTCTAAACGATTGGAAAAAATTGCCGAAAGCCAAAATAAGGTCATTTATAAGGATTTTGCCCATTCACCCAGCAAGGTAATGGCCACCACCCAAGCCGTAAAAGAACAATATCCTGAACGCAAACTGCTTGCTTGCTTGGAACTCCATACCTACAGCAGTTTAAATGCTGGATTTTTGGAAGAATACCAGGGTGCATTGGATGCAGCCGAGGAAGCCGTGGTCTTTTATTCACCAGATGCGGTAAAAATCAAAGGATTGGAAGAAGTTACGGCTGACCAAATTGCCCAAGCCTTTAAAAGAGCGGATATAAAGATTTTTACAGACCCTAAAACCTTTAAAGACTACCTTTTTACACAAAATTTTGAGAATTCGGCGTTGCTGCTGATGAGTTCGGGAAATTATGGTGGATTGGATTTTGAGCGGGTCAAGACACTTTTTGAATAGGCCTGCCCAAAGAGATTAAACTCCAAACTGTCGCAAATGATGGTCCAAATGCTTATACTGCATTTGTCCCCATTGGTCATAGGTTAACTCTCCAAATGCAGGATGTGGGTCCCTTGTTTTTTTGGTTCTTTCTTCATGGAAATCATTGATCAATGCAACCAATTTGTCTTTTTCTTCTTTGAAATCTTTTTTGTCCTCAACCTTAAACCCCGGAGCGGTGGGTAGATTGCGTTTCCAAAGTTTGTCATTGTACATGCTTTTCTTGAATCCTTTGTAGAGCAATCGCATAAAAAAATTGGGTTTTTTTATTGTATGTTTGCCTAAAGCTACCTTCAAGGGAAACTGACAGTGGCGCAGCATTTGTCCAACCTCCATTTTGCCCCACTCCCTTTGAGAGGATTCAGAAAGATTATCAATTCTATTTAGAATTTCAGTGTGGGTTTCGGAGTCAAATAGGGATTTCATATAACTTGATTTCTTTACCGTGAAAATTACATAAATTTAATCTCCTATCTTTAAAGCATGCAAGAAAAAGTGGTTTCCTTTTCCATCAAAAATTGGGCAGATGATGACAAACCTAGGGAGAAATTGGTGCAAAAAGGAAGTTTTGTGCTGTCCGATGCAGAATTGATCGCCATTTTGATCGGTTCCGGGAACAGGGATGAAAGTGCAGTGGAGCTGTCCAAACGAATTCTGGCCTCAGTGGGCCATAATTTGAACGAATTGGGGAAGCTTTCGGTAAATCAGTTGAAAAAATTCAAAGGTATCGGGGAGGCCAAGGCCGTGACCATTGCAGCAGCTTTGGAAATGGGGCGACGCCGAAGAGGGGAAGAAGCCCAAAAAGTAACAAAGGTTTCGGCCAGTCAGGATGTTTTTGAATTACTTTACCCGTTGATGGGTGAATTGCAACACGAAGAATTTTGGATTGTTTATTTAAACAACTCCAATAAAGTCATTCATAAATCACAATTGAGCAAAGGAGGTATTACCGGGACCTTGGTAGACGTGAGGTTGGTGCTGAAGCAAGCCTTGGACTTGGGTGCGGTGGGCATTATTTTGGCGCACAACCATCCATCGGGCACTTTAAAGCCCAGTGCTGCAGACAAGCAGATTACCCAAAAGTTGAAAAAGGCTTCGGAAGCTTTGGATATAAAAATACTAGATCACCTAATTTTGGCACAACACCATTATTTTAGCTTTGCAGATCAAGGAATACTATAGTTGATTCAATTTTATGCTATTACTCTTTACCCATAAGGTTACCAATAGACTTACCTATACGGCAAAGCATATTTTTGAAAAAATACTGGGAATAGAGATTGCATTTACAACCAAGGTTGAAGATTTCATCAAGCATTCTGGTCCAAAGATGACCTACTCCAAGCAACCCCTGCAAAATGAATTCTTTATCCGAAGCAATGACTTGTTGTTTGAGCAGGGCATTAACGATTTGGACATAAAAGTATCGGATTGGGAGGGGATTCCCTGTTTTTTTGCTTCTGGGGAAAAGAGCACTGTTCCGTACGATATTTTTTCGGCAAGTTTCTTTCTTTTAAGTCGATATGAAGAGTATTTGCCCCATGTTAAGGACAGTGTGGGCCGATTTCCGGTGAAAGAAAGCATAGCCTATCAGAACAAATTTTTGGAGCTTCCGGTTGTTGATTTATGGGCTTATAAATTATTGGATTTCCTAAAAGAACGTTTTCCGGATATTGAATATGAGGAACGGAAGTATGATTTTACCTCCATTATCAATGTGACCACCTCCCACGCTTATGCCATGCGGGGTTTGGCAAGAAGCATTGGAGGTTTCTTTCTGGACTTGGGGAATTTTAAATTTAGGAGTGTTGCCGATCGATTTTTGGTGCTTCTGGGGGTTAAGAAAGATCCTTACGATAATTTCTATGAATTGGTGGATATTCATAAGAAGTATCCGATCAAGACCATGTTCTTCTTTCAGTTTGCCAAACATTCCGCGCACGACAAGAACATTTCCCCAAACAACAATAAGTTTAGGTATCTCATAAAATCCGTGGCGGATTACAGCATTGTCTCACTAAGCACCTCTTTTTTGTCGTCTACGGACAAATCTGTTTTACAGGAAGAAAAGAAACGCTTGAGCAATTTGATCAACAGGCCCGTAAGTTACTCCCGTCTTAGATACAATAGGGTCAGTGTGCCAACCACCTATCGGAATTTGGTGGAAACCGAATTCACCGATGATTTTTCCATGGGATACACGCATGAAATCGGTTTTAGGGCCGGAACCTGCACGCCATTTCATTTTTATGACATCAACATGGAGGTACGGCAACCCCTGAAAGTACATCCTTTTGCCATGCACGATTATGCATTGGTGAACTTCAAGAAAAGAGATGAGATTTTTGAAAAAATGGACCGCATGTATCGGTTGGTGAAACAGGTAAATGGCGATTTTATCATCGTATTTTCCAATGAGCTTTTGGGCAGTAAACACAAGTTGGATTGGATGGAGTTGTATCAATCTTTTTTAAAGCGATACTATGTTTGAACACCCTGTAACCGACATTTTTTTTGATTTAGACCACACCCTTTGGGATTTTGAAAAGAACTCTGCCCTCACTTTCCAAAAGATTCTTACAAAGAATTCAGTGGATGTGGTACTGGAAGATTTTTTGGGTGTTTATGCCCCCATCAACCTAGAGTATTGGAAATTGTATCGGGAAAACCGGGTAACAAAGGCTGAGCTCCGATTCCAACGGTTACGGCGCACTTTTGATACCCTTGGAGCGGTGGTACAGGACGATCTCATTCACATTTTGGCCCATGAATACATTGAACATCTTTCCTCATTTACACATTTGGTGCCCAATGCCGTGGAGACTTTGGAATATCTATCACCAAAATACCGATTGCATATCATTACCAATGGGTTTCAGGAAGTTCAGGAGAAAAAGATGGTCGGGAGCAACATTCACCGGTATTTTGATCAAATTATAAACTCAGAAATGGCAGGCGTTAAAAAACCACATCCTTATATTTTTGAGCTGGCTCTAACCAAGGCAAATGTAGACCCAAGAAATACCATTATGGTGGGCGATAGTCTGGAGGCCGATATTCTTGGGGCAAAGAGTATGGGCATGCAGGTTCTTCACTTTAATGCCAATGGCGAACCCGAACATGATCATTGCATTACCATTAACAATTTAATTGAAATAAAAAGCTTTTTATAGAGTTATAGTAGGGTATGATGCACTTCTACTGTTTTTAAAGAAAATACTTGATATGAAACGGTTGTTCCTGCGTCTACTTACAGGGTCTACACTTTTTTGTGTGCTCCTATCCTGTTCTGAAGAACAAGATTTTGATCAGTTTGAAGATCTTTCCATCACGCCTACGGTGGCATCCAGTATCTTTTATTTGGAATCAGATGAGGAAACCATAAATGCTGTTCCCGCAGGACCATTCTATTATCAAACCGTAAATTTTGATGCTTTTAATGAGGAGTATGTGGCAGAACGACTTCTGGAGGGAACTATAACCTATGAAATTGAAAACACAACGAGCAAAAGGCTAGAAGTTGCCATAGAATTTCTGGATCAAGGAGGCAATGTCCTTGATGTGGAGCTTTTTGAAATCGACCCCAATCTTCCTGAAACCTATACAAGAGAAGTCACCTATGGTCCAACGGGCAAGAGTTTAAATATTCTGGCAGCCACAGATGGTCTTCGCATTTCGGGAAATAACCAGAGTGATACAACCAGTGTTTCCAATGCATCTGAACCCAAAGTTATTTTAAGGTCGGCTGCTGAATTCTTATTTCGACTAAAATGAGAGGAATTCGGTTGTTCTTTTATATCACACTCTTGGGAGGTGCATCACTATGCGCCCAAAACAAGCAACTGCTCTACGATTTTTATGAGATTCCCCAATCGTTGATGGTAAATCCAGGGGTAAAAACATCAGAAAAATGGCATACAGGAATACCATTTATTTCCGGATTGGCTTTTCAAGTGGGGACAAGTGGTGTAACGGTAAACGACCTTTTTGCCAATGATGGTATAGATTTTACCACCAAGGTTCGGGAACGGGTATTGGTTGCCATGTCCCACAGAGACGATTTTAGCACCACAAGCCAAATAGAAGGCTTCAATGTAGGTTTTAGGAGTAGAAATAGACCTGACGATTACTATTCTTTTGGAGTTTATGGGGAGACAGACATTATTGTGTATTGGCCCAGGGATTTGGCCATTTTGGGGTTTGAGGGCAATGGCGGGGCCAATATTGGACGGAATTTTGATTTGGGGGATGTAAGTCTTAGGGGCGAAATGATAAACGTGTTTCATTTTGGAATCAACCGAAAAATAAGCAATACGCTTACTGTTGGAGGTCGTGCAAAATTGTATTCCAGTGTTTTCCAATTTCAATCCATAGGAAATTCCGGGTCCTTTAGAACAACCCAAGGGCAGGACAATATTTATGTGAGTACAATTACGGCCGATATGCAACTGCGAACCGCAGGTGCCAAGGAAATTTTTGACATTTTGGATGACGATACCCGAAGCGCACGGGAAGAATTGCCTCCCCTTTTTGCCAAGCGGGTGCTTTTGGGTGGAAATCTTGGTCTTGGTTTCGATGCCGGGTTTAGCTATAATCTTAATCCACAGACCACTATAACCGCAAGTGTTCTAGATGTTGGTTTTATCTACCAATCCAAAGACATACAGAACTACACGCTTCGCGGCAGTGCCAGTACCGAAGGGATTACGGTATTTCTACCGGAGGACATTAACAACGTCAACAATGACCTTTGGCAGGATTTGGTGGATGATATTGAGGAGTCCCTCCCCTATGAAGAAAATACGGAGAGCTATATTTCCCTCAGACCTGTCAAGGCCTATGGGTCTATCAGGTACGATTTTGGAGAAGGCGGCCTTGGATTTGATAATTGTGGCTGTGCTATTAATGGTCGAGGGGGTAGCAACTCGGATTTTTACCCGAACAGTGTAGGAGGGCAGCTATACATGATAAAGAGGCCCCGTGGCATTCAAGCAGCATTGACCGGATTCTATCAACGCCGATTTGGAAGGGTACTTGCCTTAAAGGGCACGTATACCGTCGACAAATATTCGCTCACTAATATTGGTTTAGGGCTTAATTTTCAAGCTGGACCTATCAATTTTTATGTATTGGCCGATAATCTTTTGAGTTATCGCAACATTGCCGATAGTCATTATGCTTCTTTACAGTTCGGATTTAATATCATATCTTGGAACGGTAATTGAGGAAACAACTATATGAAGAAAAGAGTAGTATTTGCGTTGGTGTTTGTTTTAGCGGCGAGCATGACCATGAGCGGGCAGTTGAACGGGTATAAATATATCATCGTTCCCAAAAAATTTGAGACGTTCAAAAAAGAAAATCAATATATGACCAGCACCATGGTCAAATATCTTTTTACCCAAAAGGGGTTTACTCCGGTTTATGATGATGCATTGCCCGAAGATTTGGCAAACAACAGATGTTTGGGTCTTTTGGCCAGTTTGTTAGATGACTCCTCTTTTTTTTCCACAAAGGTCACTGTAATACTGAAAGACTGTCAATCCATTGAGGTTTTTAGGACCATAGAAGGAAAGAGCAAGATAAAGGAGTACACTGCAGCCTATAAGGATGCCCTTGAAGACGCTTTTACTTCATTTGATGGAATGGACTATGCCTATGCGCCTAAAAAATCAGAAGCAAAAGAAACGGTTGAACAACCCATTACGGTAAGTTTTAAAGATGATGTGAAGAAATTGGAAGAAACACCCAAAACCTCCGTTGTAAAACAGGAAGCCACTTTGGAAAACCAAAGTTATGAAAGTGTTGAGCCAGAACCTTCCACGTTTACCAAAGCTGAGGTAAAAGCGGAGCCAGAGCCGGTCAATTCAGGTTTGTTGTATGCCCAACCCATAGGGGAAGGATACCAATTGGTGGATAACACACCCAAGGTGGTCATGAAGCTTATGTCAACTTCTGTGGATAATGTGTTCTTGACAGATTATCTAGGAAATAGTGGTGTGGTACTACAAAAGGATGGAAAATGGTTTTTGGAATATACTGAAGGGGGAGTGAAAAAATCGAAGGAACTCAACATCAAGTTTTAGAATCCATATTTATCCTTCCAGCGTTTTTTTAGAAATTCTCGCATGGCATTCTCTCTGGGATTATTTCCCGGGCGATAAAAAGCAGTGCCCGAAATCTCGTCAGGAAGAAATTCAAAATCCGCAAAATTGTTTTCGTGCTCATGGGCATATTGGTAGCCTTTGCCATACCCAATATCTTTCATCAATTTAGTAGGTGCATTTCTGATGGCCAATGGTACGGATAAATCTCCGGTCAACCGCACTTTTTGCTGCGCTTCATTTATGGCTGCATAGCTGGCGTTGCTTTTGGGTGAGCTGGCCAAATACGTGGCACACTGACTTAAAATAATTCGAGCTTCGGGATAACCAATGGTATTTACAGCCTGGAAGGTAGTATTGGCCAAAACAAGGGCCGTTGGATTGGCATTGCCAATATCTTCGGATGCCAAAATCACCATTCTTCGCGCAATGAATTTTACATCTTCCCCGCCCTCGATCATTCGCGCCAACCAGTATACGGCGGCATTGGGGTCGCTACCCCTGATTGATTTTATAAAGGCAGAAATAATGTCATAATGCTGCTCCCCGGTCTTGTCATAGAGTACAGTGTTCTTTTGTACCTTGTTCAATACCAGCTCATTGGTAATGGTAACCTCTTTGGTATTTTCGGAATTGACGATGAGCTCAAAAATGTTCAATAATTTTCGTCCGTCGCCTCCAGAAAGTCGTAAAAGTGCTTCAGTTTCTTTTAGATTGATTTTTTTATCCTTCAGCACCGTGTCTGTCTTTATTGCCCTGTTCAGCAGTGCCTCTAAATCTTCCTTTCCAAAAGGATTCAAGATATAAACCTGACATCTGGACAACAATGCGGGAATCACTTCAAAACTTGGATTTTCAGTGGTGGCACCGATTAAAGTGACCCATCCCTTTTCCACGGCGCCCAACAACGAGTCTTGTTGCGATTTGCTAAACCGATGGATTTCATCAATGAACAAAATGGGATTTTTAGCTGTAAAGAGACCACCACTTTGTTTCGCCTTTTCAATGACCTCCCGAACATCTTTTACCCCACTGCTGATGGCACTCAACGTGTAAAATGGACGTTGGCTCTCACTGGCAATGATATTGGCCAAGGTGGTTTTTCCGGTTCCGGGAGGACCCCAGAAAATCAAAGAAGGAATCACACCATTCCGTATTTGGTTGGTCAAAGCACCTTGTGGCCCCACCAAATGCTGCTGACTGATGTAATCCTCCAATGTTTTGGGACGTATGCGTTCTGCCAAGGGTTCATTCATACGGATAAAAATAAGACAATTTTAGAGGTGTAAAGGGCATCTCTTCCATGGCGTTTTCAACAAACCTGACAATTTGTGTAAATTCATGTCCGTGGTCAGGTAATTGATGAAAGGAGTATATGCATTCAAATGAGCATTTTAGGTTTTCCAATGGCGTAGTTTTGGCACCCTTGCTTGCCGTGTTGTCCATTTGGACCGTATTTTGGGTTGAAGTCAAGTTCGGAATCAACTTCAATGACTATGGCATTTATCCCAGAAGAATTTCTGGATTAAAAGGAGTGTTGCTTAGCCCGTTTATCCATGGATCCGTTGAACATTTGTACAACAATACCATCCCCCTGGCTGTTTTAACAGCATTTCTGTTTTATTTCTATCAAAAGGCGGCCCTTCGGGTTTTTGTAATGGGGATTTTAATTTCGGGACTATTGACTTGGGTAATTGCGCGTCCATCCTACCATATTGGGGCCAGTGGAATTATCTATGTTTTGGCCAGTTTTATTTTTTTTAAAGGTGTTTTTGCGAAGCATTATCGGTTGGTGGCCCTTTCCTTGGTGGTTGTCTTTATCTATGGGAGCATGTTGTGGTATATTTTTCCGGTGCGGGAAAATATTTCATGGGAAGGACATTTAGCTGGATTCATCACGGGTTTTTTGTTGGCCTTGATGATTAGGGTTAAGCTTCCTGTTGAAAAGAAATATGAATGGGAACGGGAGGATTACAATGAGGAAGATGACCCTTTCCTAAGACATTTTGATGAAAATGGGAATTTTATTGAAACCACTGAAGACCCCAGTGAGCACATCCAAATAAAATATCATTATAAGAAGGACAATGGGAGCGATACTTAACTTCTTCGTTGGCGGACCACTTCATACAAAAAAACACCACAGGCCACGGAAACATTAAGCGAGCCTATGCTGCCCAAAAGAGGAAGCTTTGCCGTATGGTCTAAAATAGATAGAATTGAAGGTGAAATGCCCCGATCTTCGGAACCCATGACAATGGCACAGGGTTGGTTAAAATCCACCGCGTAGATTTCATCCTCGGTCTTTTCTGTAGCCCCCACAACTTGAATTCCCGAAGATTGCAGGTAGAATATGGCATCCTTCAGGTGGTCCACTTTCGCAATGGGCACATTAAAGGCTGCTCCGGCTGAGGTTTTTACGGTATCATCTGTAATGGGAGCTGCCCCACTTTTAGGAATGATTATGCCTTGTACCCCACAACATTCAGCAGTGCGTATGATAGCGCCAAAATTGCGCACATCCGAAACTTGGTCCAACAACAAGAAAAAAGGCATCTTTTCTTGTGCCATCACATTTTCAACCAAAGTTTCAAAATTGTGGAATTTCACGGGTGAAATCTGCGCTACCACCCCTTGGTGGTTGTTTCGGGTAAGCCGATTGAGCTTTTCAATGGGCACGTATGACGCACTGAGGCCATTTTTTCGAATAGCCGACTCCAATTCCTTAAAAAGCTCGCCTTTAAGACCTCTTTGTAAAAAAATCTTATTGATTGGCTGGTCGGCATCCATGGCCTCCATTACGGCCCGTATCCCATAAATCTGGTCACTCATCTCCTTGTTTCAATTGCTTGGATGCTGCAAATATATCACGAAGAAATCTTGTGGACACCCAAAGGCCCATTATTCGTGGTATTTAATAAAAAGGTCTCGTTATTGGCGTTGGTGATAAGCTCAACACTTTTTACGTTACCTCCCATAAAAAGTCCAGAATTTGGATAGGGTACGCTGATATACCCATCATTGCCATTGGAAAGGAGGATCACTCCGGATAGGGCATCCAATCGGGGTGTTTCTACCTCAGTTTCATAAATGTTGCCTATGGCAATAATATCTTCAAAGCCATCTTTGTTAAGGTCGGCAACCGCACAATCCAAAATGGGAATGGTCTGCCCCGCTACTGGAAGCAGATGTTTTTCAAAAACCAGATTGCCTTTATTGATCAAAACAACGGACTTGAGTTCGGTAACCGTGCTCTCATAAGAAGATTTCAGCTTTTCCCCATAAATGTCGACCAAACTGGCATTGGCAAAATCGGAATAGGTCTCAAACTTTTCCTTGATGAAAGGCATTTGCTGTGACGAACATTCCCTTCCGCGTACCGGAACGTAAGTTCCTTTGTATTTTTTGCTCAGTACGATGTCGTTGGTTCCATTTTCATCAAAGTCGGTGGCATATACCTTAAATGGTTTTTCCTCTGAAGCCTTGAACTTGATGTTCAGACCTACATTTCCAACCACATAATCTTTTAGACCATCGTTGTTGATATCGGTTTCGGTCACGGAGAACCACCATCCTTTTTCATTGAGTATGGCATCCTCTTGTCCCATATTTTTAAAGGTGCCCTGCTCATTGATGAAAATACCGATTCCGGTCCATTCACCCACAGCGATAAAGTCTGGCCAGCCATCATTGTTCACATCTGTAGTTTGGATATCATTGACAATACCAAAATCCTTAAATTCTGGAGCCACTTGCTCGGTAACGTCCACGAGTTCACCATCCCTGTTTTCAAGCAGTGTGGAAGTTTGTGGTTTTGGGTATTGTTTGGGAACTACCCGGTTGCCCACCAAAATATCGTTGTCCCCATCTTTATCAAAATCTATGATGGAGACCGATTTTCCATTTTTGGGAAGCTTGGACAGCGCGTCGCTTTGCAGTCTTGTGAATTGTCCACGACCATCATTAATATAGATTCGGTCTGAGTGGTATGATGAATTTTCGGCAAACTCGTTTCCACCGCTAACCACATAAAGGTCCATATCGCTGTCACCATCAAAATCAAAAAACACAGATTCCATATCCTCAAACTGGGCATCATTGGAAAGGGCAGGGGAGTTTAGTTTGGTAAAGCCCCGGCCAGATTGTATGTAAAACTGTCCAGCTTGGCCTGAGGCGCCTCCTACATGGATATCTTCCAGCCCGTCACCATTTATATCACCTTTGGTGATAAAAGGCCCTAAATTGGATTGTTTATAGGGTAGAAGTATCTCTGTTTCAAAATCGTCGTATACATTTTCGGTATGAACAAAGTCCAATCCTAAGGTTTTGGCATCAACATCGGCAAAATACCTTCCTTTTTCAGAGCTGGAAGGAATGGGTATGGTGGCGTCACTTTCATTGAAAGTTAGCGTGGAATTGGCCGGTACGTTGAATTTTTGTTCCATTTTGCCAGATTTCCAATATACCGTTACCGTATCTACGGTTTCTTGATGCGCAAGTCCAAAAAAGGCTTTGGGCTCTTGTGCAGAACGGTAGCCACGAACCCGTTTTACTTCAACCATCTGGGAATTATTACCTGTACTGATCTTTACTTTTGCAAATTCCTCGGACGAATCCCCTTTGGTGATAACCTTTAGATAATTGCCTAGTTCGTCTTCAACGGAAAGGTTTTTGTACACAAATGCAGCTTCGTCCATGTTATTGATGACAATGTCCATATCACCATCATTGTCCAAATCCCCGGAAGCGGCACCGTTACTGAACGAAAAATCGGCCAAGCCCCAATCTTTGGCCACATCATCGTAAATAAGCTCAGACGTTCTCTTGTACATGATGTTGGGCAATTTTTCGGAGGGCATGGACTCATAGAGCTGTTGTTTTACTTCCAAAGGAACGTTTTGCCCATATTTCTGTCTAGCTTCAAAAACTTTCATCTGCAGATCATTGTCCAGGGCATACCGACGATATCCATTGGTGACATGGATTTCCTTGTGCCCGTCCAGGTCAAAATCGTTCATGAGCACGGACCAACTCCAGTCTGTATTGGCCACTCCGGATAATTGTGAAATATTACTGAATTTGTTATGGCCCATGTTCTTTTGCAAGGAGTTGTACATGTATTGGTAATGGTATCCGGCTTTGTTCACCAAATAATCGAACCGTTTGGTGTTCATGGAGGCCATAAGTGTTTTGGAGCGAACGTGGTCATTGGCAGCCATATCCAGCACAAAAATGTCCTGAAGGTCATCGTTGTCCAAATCAGCAATATCTATTCCCATCCCATAAAAGGATATCTGATCTGTGGCTTCCTTGATTTGGTCTGTAAAGGTGCCATCTTGGTTATTTATATAAAGGGCATCGGGCAAATAATAATCACTGGCCATATAGATGTCCATCCAACCATCTTCGTTGATGTCTGCGACGGCAAGGCCAAGGCCGAAGATGGGTTTTTCAAGTCCTGCTGCTTTGGTAACATCGGTAAAAGTTCCATCATCATTTCGGTATAGATGGGATGAGTTGAAATAGGCCATTTCTTCGTTTGAATCCACATAGCGGTTAAAGCTGATGGGGTCCATGCCGTAGAGCTCATTCTCGTTCATCACGAGACAGTCCAAGTCACCATCTTTGTCCAAATCAAAAAAGACGGATTGGGTACTGATGCCCATATCCGCTAAACCATATTGTTCGGCTTTTTCTTCGAAGGTTCCATCTTGCTGATTGATGAACAGTAAATTTTTTCGTTTGTCCCGGGTATTGGGCCCACCTTGGGAGACGTAGATGTCCATCCAACCATCGGCGTTTATATCGGCAAAGGTGACCCCGTTGGACCAGACTTTTCCCATATTGATTTGGGCTTTTTCCGAAACATCCTTGAACCTGAGGCCTCCTTGATTGATGTACAGAACATTATTGACTTGATTTCCACAGAAAAATACATCCAAAAGGCCATCATTGTTCAGGTCTTCCATACCAACCCCGGCACCGTTGTAAAAGTAATCATAGTCGAAGAGGTTATTAAGGCTTGCTACATCATGGGTGATGGTGTTTGCAAAGCTTATACCACTTTGCTGTATGTCTATTTTTTTGAAAATGGGGTCAATCCTTTCCAAACTTAGATCTGATTTGGACATCTCATTTTCTTTATTTGAATTGGCACAACTTGAAAGTAATACCAAAGCCAATATTGCTCGAAAAAAATTTCTCATACTAAATGATATGCTTTTGTCGGATATTCTATTAGGTCAATTAAAAATTCGATTCTACTATTTGATACTCAAAATATGAACTGTTTGGAAAATGATACAATACATAAAGAGCCATATAATTCTCCAAAGGTATTTAAATTCAGGGACTGTTCTAATTTAAGTCCTATGATATTAACTGCTTAACAAAAAAGGGCACCGATTCGGTGCCCTTTTTACTATAGAATTATTAGTGATTCCTATTCACAGACCAATATGTCTCCACCTGGATATTCAAATGGGCCAGAGCCATTTGTATTAGGGTAGGGGCCACCAGTCGCTGCTGGACCGCCATTGGGATCATAGAGCGTCCAGGTGTTCTCCTCATCCCAATCCCCACTAGTGTAGAAGAATTCGAAAGATGTCGCACCCTCGGGAATCGTGAACGAGGCGCTACTTTCAGCACCTACTGCGGCGAATGTCTCTTCAAGCGGTTCGCCATCTATAACTACGGTTAAAAAGCCTCCGTTCCAATCATCCTCAAATGCATCCTTCATAACAAAGGTATATTCCCCTGGGTAAGGAGCATCGGCATTCAACTGAACGCATTCAAATACATCGTAGGTAGTGTAATACTCGGTATCTGCTTCAGAAGTTGTGATGATACGGCCATCAGTAGTCAACAACTCATAACGCAAACGGAACTGGTCATTTACCAACAAATCTGAGAAATCGATGTTTGGACCGTACAATTCTTCTTGCGTAAACCCATAAGTTAGGGTCAATACACCATCTTCTTCTGTGAAATCAGCCAAATCAAACACAAAATCCTGGAAAACAGCTTCATCTTCTGATAAATCGTCTTCGGGCTCTTCAATGTTTCTATCCGAGAAAGAGCGGTAAACAGTTACAGACTCCAAATAATCGGTTTCAGCAAAATCAGGATCGCTCATGTCAATACTGATCGTGATCAAGAAGTCATCGTTGGTGGCACCTTCGGTGACATCGACCACGTTTCGATTTTCATCTGTGATCTCAAATTCAATACCATCATCCAATGTTTCAGTGTACTGGAACGGAGCAGTGTAGAATGACCCACCGGAAACTGTACCATTGGCATTATTGGTGAAAACTCTCCCATCGGTCAACTCCCCCTCAAGTCTGAAGAAAAATTGGTCTCCTGGAAGAACATCTTCTATTGAAATCCCCGCTGTTGCCAAGGCTTCTGCATAGGTCAACGAAACTGTCCCAGTTGGTAGCCCAAACTCCCCAACTCCATCAAAGGAAGAGGCAGGGTAGGTATTTACCAACGTTTCTTCTGAAGTTACATCTGTACTTGCGTCGCCTTCAACGGTATTATTGTCGATAAATGTGAAATACAACCTTGTTTCTGAAAGAAAGGCCCCATTTTCTTGGTCTTGGACTTCCAATTCCACAGACCAAGTACCGGAGGTATCAAATATATCAAAGGAGTTGCTATCGGTCAAGGTCCTTAAAACCAAACCTCGTTCGGTGTCTCGTGTGACTTCATCTACTAACGTTTCTTCGCTACACGAAAAGGCAATGCAAACGAAAAAAAGCAGTGTTATATGTTTTTTCAAATTTTTCATGATTTTAGTTTTTACGTTCATTGCCAATATTAATTAGAGAATGGGAATCCACTGGCCGGATTGGTATCCCAGAACACAGTCACGGTTTGATCAGGTTTCTGTGTAATGTTGGGGTTACTGGTCACAGCTTGGTTAGGATAGTACATGGAACGGGGGAATGCCCCTGGATCCGGCTCCCTATTAGGTTGCAACGTACTTGGATATCCCGTTCTTCTGTAAAAATTATAGGTCTCTATACCATTACCGTAGTGGCTCACAAAATATTGCTCTGCAAGAATGTCCCATTGTGCGTCAATATCTCCTGCGGCATCATTGAATGCAATGATGGTGGCATCAATGAAATTGTTCACGTCTGTTTCTGATGGCGCAAACGAGAGATCGGCATTAAGGTCATTGGCCGCAAATGATTGTGCTTTGGCAATTTGTTTGGTCAAAGCATTTTGCAGATGCGTTGCTGCAGTACCGGGCTGATTAGCAGCCAGTGCCATCTCGGCTCTCCAGAAGTCCACCATAAAGGCATCCAAGATGGGGGTGATTCCAGTACCACCCGCTCCAAACGAAGCTGGGTTTATTGATTGAGCAATCGCTTCAAAGCTGTCATCGTCAAATCTTCCCCCTGCAGGGTAAACACCGACTGTAGTTTTTAACAATCCATCCGGTGGTCCCCCTTCATCATCTCCGTGATCTCTACCCCAATACCCATTGGGCAGGGCGCAGAAGGTAAACCCACCATTCACATAATGTGGAGGAGGAGTCTGCAAAGAACAGGTCAATAATTCCTCATCCGGTGGGAAACCTGACTGTCCAGGTACATTAATGGTTTGACGGTAGAAATAGTACCGCAATCTGGGATCTTCTGTGTTATCCATCAAATTGGCCATCCAATTGGATGTGTACGCTGAAGCGCCAGCTGAAGCGTAGTTGACACCATAATTTGGGTGTCTTGTATCAGGCTGTGAAGCACTGGTTCCTGGCCAGAACCAATCCAAGTCATCAGCGGTGTCCATAATATAGTTGTCGGAAGCGATGATGGCATTGAAACTTGCTGCCGCTGAAGCATCTACCAATCTTGTTTGAACGTAGATCTTGAGCTTCAACGTATTGGCGGCCTTTACCCATTTCTCGTAATCATTTCCATAGAAATAATCGTTCACTGGGTTTGAAGAGGGCGTGCTATTAAAGTTAGCAATAGCTTGGTCCAATAGTGAAAGTGCAGCTTCGTAAACAGAGGCTCCACTATCTAAACTAGGGTTTAGAATTTCAGGAGCTTGTAGTGCTTCGGTGTAAGGAATGTCCCCGAAGAAGTCCACCAAAGTAACAATGGTGTACGCCTCAATGAACTGGGCGATACCCAAGTGTCTGGTAAGACCAGCTTCCACTGCAAGAGGCTCCATGTTACGAATGTCAAAAAGGATGCCCCTGTAGGCGTTGTCCCATTCGTCATCCACATCGATGTCCTGAAAACCACTTCTGTAGTCACGGGAACTGTACGGTACCAAACGGGTAAGTTCACCTCCCAATACAGAAAGGCCATCTTCGGTAACGTTACCACCGGAAGTGAAGTTATCCTGGGGGTCCCCTGTCGCCTCTCCATCTATCTGTCTTGCAAAATCTTCCTGTATTGCGTTTAGGAAGAAATCCGGGCTTGCCTGCTGTGGTGTCAAAAAGTTGGGGTCTTCTGTCAGATCCAGTTCGGTGGACTCACAGGATACCATCAATGACCCTACAAGCAAGGCTGATGCTATATATGTGCTTATGTTTTTCATTTTTATAACTATTTTTTTCATCTTAGAATGTTGCTTTAACACTGAATCCATATCTTCTAGAGCTAGGTCCGTTCAAGAAATCAAATCCAAAACCGTTACCGACACCTGTACCAGAGGTATTAGGGTCAAAATTGGCACCGTCAGGCGTGTTTATGGCATCATACCAAAGGTTGAAACCAGATACTGTGAATGACAATGCGCCAAAAGGTGTTTTGTCCAAGAACTTCTTGGGAACCGAGTAGCCTAGGGAAACTTCTTGAAGCCTAAGAACTGTGGCATCATAAACTTGAAGCTCACTAGGGCCGAAAAGAATGTTGTTAAAGAAGTAATCTGAATTGTTGATCTGAACGTCATTAGGTTCACCAGTACTTTGGTTTACACCGGGTAGGATGTATGTGTTCTCCCTATCTACTGTTTCAACAATCAAACCTCTACCTAACAAGGTACTGATCGTACTTGAGTAGATATCCCCACCCTGGGTCCAGTTGAACTGGAAGCCTAAGTTGAAGTTCTTGAAGCTGAAATTATTGATGAAGTTAAGTAGAAAGTCAGGGTTTGGATCTCCAATGATACCATCTTGGGAATCCTGTACATAGTCTCCAGAAGAGTTGGTCACCAAGTTTCCATCTTCATCTCTTAATATACGTGAACTATAGATTACACCAAGGGGCTCACCTTCTATGGCAGCGTTACCCAAGTTTCCGAAACCAGAGTAAACAATCAGGTCCGTATCCTGGCCCAAGTCCTCAACCGTAGTTTCGGTGGCACTGAAGTTCACATTGGACCTCCAGTTAAAGCCATCGCTATCACTTCTGATCAAATTCAAACCAAGGTCAATCTCAACCCCTTCACCTTTAATCTCACCTACGTTAGTGGTGGTCCTAAAGTATCCAGAAGCTGGATCCAAGGGTTGTGTCACGATCAAATCGGTTGTTGTTCTTTGGTAAACAGAGGCATCGAATGTAATTCTGCCATCCCACCATCTAGATTCAACCCCTAATTCAATCTCTGAAACTTGCTCAGGCAATAGGTCTGGGTTACCCAATGTTAACGGAGTTGTATTGGTTACGATATTTCTACCGGTATTATCTTGGAAATCCTGTGTGTCCAAAGAAAGTCTCGCGGCAATTGGGTAAGAATCAGAGTTTTGGTCAGGGAAACCTGCAGAGGTACCGTAACCTGCTCGTATCTTAAGATAGTTCAGCACATCGCTCTTCAGACCGTCAAATGCGGTCGTTGGAACAAAGGACAAACTCGCACTAGGGTAGAACAATGCCCTGTTCTCCGTATCCAAGTTGGATACCCAGTCGTTTCTTCCGGCCAGCGTAACAAACACAAAGTTGTCGTAATCAAACTCAACCTGTCCGTAGAGACCAATTACATTACGTTCTGATGTTTGTTGAATCTCGTTTTGGTTCAAGAAGTTGAAGTGGCGAAGCACGCCAAATACTTGCTGGCCATCACTTGCGACACCAGTCTGGTTGAAGACTTCCCTTCTTCCATTGAAACCTATGTTGAAGGTACTTCCAACGGTTTCGGTCAAATCGAAATCACCGTTTATGGCAACGTTGTGGTCCCAAATAGTATTGGTGTTGTTCCAAGTCTCATAGACACCGCTCTGTAGCCTGATATCGTTACTGTTACTGTTTACACCACCTTTATTCTGGTAGTTTGTGTTGTTCTCACTGTAGTTATCAATACCAACCCTATAGACCAAGTTAAGGTTTTCGCTCAGGTCATATTGTATACCTAGGTTACCAAACACCCTGTTGGTCTGCTGCCGTGTACCGGCGTTGTTCACGGTCCACAAGGGGTGCTGAATGGAGTTGTTCTGACGATAGTAAACACTACCACCAGTGATTGGGTCTTGATAAGGTAATCCTAAAACATCAACCGAACGCGGTGTAAAGAACAAATCTCCAAATACGGATGAACCACTACCAGTGGCTCCGTTACCCTGGCTCAATGCCACAGGTGGAGAGATGAACTTCGTACGCGCATAGTTAAGAGTACCTGAAACGGTGAACTTGTTGCTCAATACTGCTCTACCCCCAATACCAAAGTTGTTCCTGTTTAAACTGTTGCCTGGAGTAAAACCTTGGTCTTTCAAATAGCCATAGTTGGCGTTGTATGAAATTTTTCCGTCAGAAGAGGCTCCTGCAACGTTGATGGAAGTATTGGTAACCGTACCTGTTTTGAAGAAATTTTCAAAACTCTTATACGGTCTCCACTCATAGCGTGCGCCCTGAAATTCTGGGAAAGCGGCCTGAATGGCGTCAGTTGATGTTGAATATGGGTGGGGCAATGTTCCATTTGCATCAAAAGCTGAACTATTTCCCCAACCAGCACGCCCTTCTCTTCTAAAGGCTGGTCCCCAGTTACTGAAGAACCATCCGAAGGCCTGGTCAAAACCGTTACCATACTCATCCTGATATTCTGGCTGTGAAGCAATCTCATTGAAGAACATGGAAGAAGTAACTGTAATTTCAGTCTTCTTGGCTCCTTCTCCTCCTGCTCCTGCCTTGGTGGTGATCAAAATCACACCGTTTCTACCCAAAGATCCATATAGTGTGGAGGCCGCAAGACCTTTCAATACGTTCACACTCTCAATGCTGTTCGGGTCAAGATCCAAGAACCTACTGGAACCGTTGTTACCGTTGATGAAATCCTGACGGCTGCCCTGTCTACCTGAGGGGTTGGTGTCTCCGTTGAAGGGAACACCGTCCACAATGAACAGTGGTTGGTTACTTTGGCTAAAGGAGTTAAAACCCCGGATGATAATATTGGTACCGGATCCGGACAGACCACTTTGCTGGGTGATGTTCACCCCGGAGGCCTTACCCATAAGGACACGTCCAAGGTCACCTTCTGCTTTCTCCTCAAGTTGTTCGGAGCTTACCTCGGCAACCGCATATCCAAGGGCCTGCTTCTCCCTTTTAATACCAAGGGCAGTCACAACCACCTCTTCAAGAGCCTGGGTGTCCTCTTCCATCTGAACATTGATCACACTTCCTGCACCAACTGGTCTACTTGTGGCTCTTTGCCCTATATAGGTGAAAAGCAATGTTTGACCTTGACTTGCACTGATCGAATAGTTACCATCAAAATCTGTTTGGGTACCGTTGGTGGTCCCTTCGACGACAATGTTGACCCCAGGCAACGGAAGACCATCGGAATCCGTAACAGTACCTGTAATCGTCTTGTCCTGTGCAAAGGATACATGCACAACAAACGCCAATAACAGCGTTAACAATCCATTAAGTTTTGTTCTCATTTTTAAATTATTTGAATTAGCTAGCCGCTAAAATCATAATTTCATGTTAATAATCCAAACTAATTTTACTAAATTTTTAAGATGATGTTAGCAAATGCAATAACCTCAAAATGACCTTTGGTATTTAATGGACTTCTTAATTTGGCGCATTAAAAATTATGTTGATAATAAAATAGTGCCAAATTTAGGGTTGGGGTTTTCGTGCGGATGTAGCTATATATGCAAGTTGCTGTGGATTATTCAATTATTGGTTTTGCTTATACCTTATTATATATACTTAAAAATTTTAGATTGTTCTTTTTGAGGTTTTGGCGCATTTGCCCATGTTCTTTTAATAGAAATGACATTTATACGTCTTCCATAGTGCATAACCCCTTAATTTTTATATATTTAAGGTAGATACTTAATTTTATCTTAAAGTTCTAAACCATGAGAAGGTTGTTTTATGTCACTTTTGGTTTTATAATATTCTTTGGCTTCCATGCAAATGCTCAGGGCAATATTCATTCTCCAGGCGAAGGCGGTGTATTTACGGCAAATAGACTGGCTGGTCTTAAAGGAAACAGCAGTGCGGGGTATGCGGAAGAGTATGACCTTGGCAATAACCCAAGTGCCATGAACCTTTTTAGTGATTTACGGATGAAGTTTGCGCGTTTGGGAGAAGAGGTGAACCTTACTTTGGATGACATTGATGGCACAATTTATGTGGATGAATCATTTCAATTGGGTGCACTTTATCATAATGGTGTTGTTTTTAAAAGAATGTACGCCCGATATGATGCATATAATGACGAGATAGAACTTAGGACAAGCCCAAATGCTGAAACCACCAGGGCTATGGTAAAAAATGAGGAATATTCATGCTCCATTCAAGGAAATGAATTTGTGTTCATGGAATATGTGGATGAAAATGGTGCAATTGTCAAAGGTTACCTTACCCCAATGGTCAGAGGTAGGGAATATGTGCTTTATCAAAAACAACTTAAAGTCTTTAAAGAAGGGAAACTGGCAAAGACTTCTTTGGACAGGCCATTTCCGCATCGATTTTTGGATAGGACCAAGTATTATGTTTCGATTGATGGAGGAACGCCTTCCTACATGAAAACAAAGAAGAAGGAAGTGTTATCGGTTTTTTCAGATAAGGATCAAAAAGAAGTTAAGAAATATATGAAGGATAAAAGGAGCAATGTGGATAAGGATATAGATTTGCTAAATTTGTTTGCATACGCCAATACTTTATAGAAGTTGTTTCCCTTAATGGAATAAAAATCAAAAAATGAAAAACAAAGAAAACTTTATTTGGACCTGTTTTATGATTGGGACAATGGTCTCGGTTTATGCCCAGGGAAATATCCATGTGCAGGGAGAAGGTGGGGTGTTTACCCCAGCGAGATTGGCTTTGCTGAAAAGTGATCACGGTGAACAGGCTGGTTTGGGCAATAACCCAGCCATGATGGATCTATACAACGACATGCGAATGAAATTTGGTCGCATGGGAGAAGAGGTGAATCTTACTTTAGATGATATTGATGGGACCATATACCTGAATGAGGACTTTACCTTAGGTGCCCTCTATGAAGATGGGGTGGCATTTAAAAGGTTGTACCTTCGGTATGATGCTTACAATGACGAGGTGGAGTTAAAGGAGTCAGCGGATTCTGAAATGGTCCGGGCCATGGTGAAGCATCCAAAGTATTCTTGCTCCATTGATGGTGATAAATTTGTCTATATGGATTACCAAAATGAAGATGGCGAGTCTGTAAGTGGATATTTAAAACCCTTGGTTTATGGAGATGGCTATGTTTTGTATGAAAAACAGATAAAAGTCTTTAAAGAAGGCAAACCGGCTAAGACCTCGTTGGATAATTCTTTCCCGCACCGCTTTTTGGACAAGACCGAGTATTATGTGTCCTCAGGAGGGGAGTTCCCGAAGTTCATGAAAACGAAAAAGTCGGATGTGCTTTCTGTGTTTCCTGATGATCAATATGGAGCCATGAAAAATTATGTGAAGGGTAAGCGCATCGATTTTGATGACAGTAGGGATTTGATGAATCTCTTCGCTTATGCAAATTCATTGTAAAATTGCAGACGTTATATTGCTGTAGCCCTCTGTATAGTAGAATCAAAAAAAATGAAAATGATAAAAAGAAAAGTATTGGGAATTTTTTTAATTCTCGGAGTGGTAACCGCTATAAATGCCCAAGGTAATATCCATGTGCAAGGAGAAGGAGGTGTTTTTACTGCGGATAGACTGGCGTTGTTGAAGAGTGGTGAAGGTGGTGGTTTGGGGAACAACCCTGCCATGATGAACCTTTACAATGACATGCGGAATAAGTTTGGTCGCTTGGGAGAAGAAGTCAATCTCACCTTGGAAGATATTGATGGGAGCATCTACCCCAATGAGAACTTTACTCTGGGCACATTGTATGAAGACGGTATTGCTTTTAAGAAGTTGTACCTGCGTTATGATGCCTATAATGACGAAGTGGAGCTAAAGGAATCCAAAGATGATGATGTGGTTCGGGCCATGGTGCAACATCCAAAGTACTCTTGCTCAATGAATGGGGAG
The DNA here is from genome assembly GCF_000745185.1 of Muricauda sp. MAR_2010_75. Lineage (NCBI taxonomy): Bacteria > Pseudomonadati > Bacteroidota > Flavobacteriia > Flavobacteriales > Flavobacteriaceae > Allomuricauda > Allomuricauda sp. MAR_2010_75. The sequence continues at coordinate 677,625 of NZ_JQNJ01000001.1, read as the reverse complement.
GTCTACCAGTTCATAGGGTATATAGATGAAGATGGTGAATCCCAAAGAGGGTACTTGATGCCATTGACGGCTGGTGAGAACTACGCCTTGTTCATGAAGCAAATAAAAGTTTTTAAAGAGGGGAAACCCGCCAAGACCTCGTTGGACAATTCCTTCCCGCACCGTTTTTTGGATAAGACAGAATTTTATGTTTCCAAGTCAGGTGACGTACCCGTTTTTGTAAAGACAAGAAAATCAGAAATACTTTCTTTGTTTCGTGAGAAGAATCAAAAGATCATGAAAAACTATATGAAGGAAAAACGGCCCAATCTAAATGATGAGGATGATCTGCAGAATCTTTTTGCTTACGCCAATACCTTATAAAGTGGAAGGCAAAGAAATTAAATCTTAAACAGTACAGTTATGAAGCCATACATATTCGCACTTGTCCTAGGTGCTTTTTTCCTGAATTCCAGTGTTGCCCAGAATGTAAATGTGCAACCAGGAGTAAATGGTGGAAGCTTTGACCATGAATCTGCGTTCGGCAACAATCCTCACGTGCTAAACTTATATAATGACATGCGAATCAAGTTTGGCCGCATGGGTGAAGAGGTAAACTTGACCCTGGAAGATATTGATGGGACTATATACCTTAATGAGAATTTTACTTTGGGGTCTCTATATGAAGACGGGGAAGAGTTTAAAAAGCTGTATATGCGATACGATGCCTATAATGATGAAGTGGAACTAGAGGAGACACTGGGGTCAAACGTGGTGCGTGCCATGGTAAAGCATCCCATCTATTCCTGCGCTGTAAATGGCAACGAATACTATTACCTCGGGTATACTGATGAGGACGGCAACCCTCAAAAAGGGTATCTGACCCCAGTGGTAACTGGTGACGACTATACGCTTTTTGTAAAGCATATAAAAGTGTTCAAAGAAGGAAAACCTGCCAAGACCTCGTTGGACAACTCCTTTCCGCACCGCTTTTTGGACAAGACCGAATACTATGTCTCCAAAACCGGTGATGTTCCCATGTTTATGAAGACCAGAAAATCTGACGTGCTCTCTATGTTTTCCGAGGAAGACCAGAAAGCAATCAAAAGTTATATTAAGGATAAGCGTCCCAATGTAAATGATGGTGACGATTTGCGGAACCTATTCGCGTATGGTAATTCGTTGTAGTAAAGGTAGCAAAGATTGTATTTATTTGAAATTTAGAATGTTATTTAGGGAATTTATGTATCTTAAAAAAGAATAAAAATTGTGATGCATGGTATCCTTCAGATGCAAAGACTTCATGGAGAGTAAAACGTAGAATTTTTGAAGTTAATCTTAAAAACAAAAAAATGAAAAAGCAACTAATCTCTTGTTTTCTATTCCTGTTGGGGGTATCGGCTTTTGGTCAATACCAATTGATGAACCCTGCCTTTGCTAAAGGAGGTGATAAGGCGGGTAGGGATGCGCTCGGTCTCTGTTGTACATCTCAGGCCTCATTGGGCAACAATCCCTCCGTAATGAACTTTTTTTCCGATTTAAGGAACAAGTTTGGGGATGTTACGTTCACCAAAACAGATGGATATGCCAGAGTGCAGGGAAGTGCCTATTATGTGAAGGAATTTAAAAAGGCCACTATTTATGACAAAGGCGAGGAGGTTGCAGAATTTTATGTGCGATATGATGCATTTAACGATGACTTGGAGGTGAAGCGAAACAAGTATAGCCTTACAAAAGAATCACTTATTCGGGACGAGGATGTCTCTTGTGTGGTTGATGGACGCGAATATAGGTATATGTCGTTCAAGGACGACAACGATGAGATGGTAAAGGGTTATGTGGTTTCCATATATGAAGGAAACACCTACACAGTATATGAAAGGTTGCGCAAAACCTATAAGGATGGAAAATACGCAAAGACATCCCATGGAACTGATTTTCCACCACGCTTTTCAGACAAGACGGAGTACTACGTGGCGGTTTCCAATGATCCACCAGTCTATGCCAAATTGAACAAGAAAAAAGTATTGGACTTTTTTGATGGCTCTTCCAAAAAGGAATTGGCAAAGTATATCAAGAAAAAGAGTATTGGTTTTAAGAACGCGGAAGATTTAGTTTCCGTTTTTAGAAAAGCGGATATAATGGGCAATGAGATTGCTGTGGCCAGTAACTGAAAAAAGAAAAACTATTACAGTCAAAGCACCTTTTAATGGGTGCTTTTTTTATAGCCAAAATGTCCATTCAGACCATTTTTTAAGAGTTGGCCAACGCATGAATTGATATAAAATACGACAAACAATAAAAAATCTTTGAAATTAATTATATTGGGATTTGATTACTAATGAAATATCACTACATTTGCAGCCCTCAAAATGAGGGTTATTTAGTTTTTAATAGAAATTTTAATGCCAACAATTTCACAATTAGTACGAAAAGGAAGGGCCACAATTACCAAGAAGAGTAAATCGGCTGCTTTGGATTCGTGTCCTCAACGAAGAGGGGTTTGTACGCGGGTTTACACCACTACACCTAAAAAACCAAACTCTGCAATGCGTAAAGTTGCAAGGGTAAGGTTAACCAACGGTAAAGAGGTGAACGCATACATCCCTGGTGAAGGACACAACCTCCAAGAGCACTCGATAGTATTGGTTAGAGGTGGAAGAGTAAAGGATTTGCCTGGTGTGCGATATCATATCGTTCGTGGGGCGTTGGACACTGCCGGTGTGGCGGGAAGAACGCAACGTCGATCTAAATATGGTGCAAAGCGTCCTAAAAAGTAATCAACTTTAAGAAGAAGCGATGAGAAAAAAGCAGGCAAAGAAAAGACCGTTATTGCCAGACCCAAGATTTAACGATCAACTTGTTACACGTTTTGTGAACATGATGATGTGGGATGGTAAAAAGTCAGTTGCATTCAAGATTTTCTACGATGCAATTGATATTGTTGACGAAAAGAACACTGACGAAGAAAAAACAGGACTCGAACTATGGAAAGATGCCCTTTCCAATGTTATGCCACACGTTGAGGTAAGAAGTAGAAGAGTGGGTGGTGCAACATTCCAGATTCCAATGCAGATTCGTCCAGACAGAAAAATATCCACTGCCATGAAATGGTTGATTCTCTACGCAAGAAAGCGTAACGAGAAATCCATGGCGCAGAAACTGGCTTCTGAAATTTTGGCCGCTGCCAAAGAAGAAGGTGCCGCAGTGAAGAAAAGGGTAGATACACACAAAATGGCTGAGGCCAATAAAGCATTCTCACACTTTAGATTCTAATCATTACAATGGGAAGAGATTTAAAATATACAAGGAATATAGGTATTGCAGCTCACATTGATGCTGGTAAAACAACTACTACAGAGCGTATTCTTTTTTATACCGGTGTGAGCCACAAAATTGGTGAGGTGCACGATGGTGCAGCTACTATGGACTGGATGGAGCAAGAGCAGGAGCGTGGTATTACCATTACCTCTGCCGCTACTACCTGTACATGGAAGTTTCCCATGGAAAATGCACAGCCTTTGCCTGATACAAAAGACTACCACTTTAATATTATAGACACTCCCGGACACGTGGACTTTACCGTTGAGGTGAACCGTTCCCTTCGTGTTTTGGACGGATTGGTGTTCCTGTTCAGTGCCGTTGACGGTGTTGAGCCACAATCCGAAACCAACTGGAGATTGGCCGATAACTACAAAGTACCACGTATCGGTTTTGTGAACAAAATGGACCGTCAAGGTTCCAATTTCTTGAACGTGTGCAAACAAGTTCGTGAAATGTTGGGCTCCAATGCGGTGCCAATTGTATTGCCAATTGGTGACGAAGCTGATTTTAAAGGTATTGTTGACTTGGCGAAGAACAGGGCTGTTGTATGGCATGAGGATAACTTCGGTTCTACCTTTGATGTTGTGGAAATTCCTGCTGAAATGGAGGCTGAAGTGAAAGAATACAGAGCAGCTTTGATTGAAGCTGTTGCTGAATATGATGAAAACTTGATGGAAAAATTCTTCGAAGATGAAGATTCCATCACTGAGGAGGAAGTACACGCTGCTTTGCGTGCCGCAGTTATGGATAGAGCTATTATTCCTATGATTTGCGGTTCTTCCTTCAAAAACAAAGGGGTCCAATTCCTTTTGGATGCCGTTTGTCGCTACTTGCCTTCGCCTTTGGATAAGGATGATATCATCGGTATCAATCCAGATACAGAGAAAGAGGAAAGAAGAAAACCAGACCCAAAACAGCCGTTTTCAGCGCTTGCCTTTAAGATTGCTACCGATCCTTTTGTAGGTCGTTTGGCTTTCTTTAGAGCATATTCCGGTCGTTTGGACGCAGGTTCTTATATCCTGAACAACCGATCTGGAAACAAAGAGCGTATTTCACGTATCTATCAAATGCACTCCAATAAGCAAAACGCCATCGATTTTATCGAAGCGGGTGATATTGGTGCGGCGGTTGGATTTAAGGACATCAAGACTGGGGATACCCTTTCTGATGAGAAACATCCAATTGTATTGGAAAGTATGCAATTCCCTGATCCCGTTATCGGTATTGCCGTTGAGCCAAAAACAAAAGCAGACGTTGATAAGTTGGGTATGGCTTTGGCCAAGTTGGCCGAAGAAGATCCAACCTTCCAGGTTAAAACCGATGAGGCTTCAGGTCAGACCATCATCTCTGGTATGGGTGAGCTTCACTTGGATATCATTGTGGATCGTTTGCGACGTGAGTTTAAGGTTGAGGTTAACCAAGGTCAGCCTCAAGTGGAATACAAAGAAGCGATTACACAAGCGGCAAATCACAGAGAAGTTTACAAAAAGCAATCCGGTGGTCGAGGTAAATTCGCGGATATTGTCTTTACCATGGAGCCTGCCGCTGAAGATGTGGTTGGATTGGAGTTTGTGAATGAAATAAAAGGAGGTAACATTCCTAAAGAATATATTCCATCTGTTGAAAAAGGATTCAAAGAGGCTATGAAGAATGGTCCTTTGGCCGGATTTGAGATGGATAGTATGAAGATTACCTTAAAGGATGGTTCATTCCACCCTGTGGATTCCGATTCACTATCATTTGAATTGGCTGCAAAAATGGGGTACAAGGCCGCTGCCAAATCAGCCAAATCCGTATTAATGGAGCCCATCATGAAAATTGAGGTGTTGACACCTGAAGAAAACATGGGGGATATTGTTGGAGATTTGAACAGACGTAGAGGTACTATCAGTAGCATGAGCGATAGAGCTGGTGCCAAAGTAGTAAAGGGTGAAGTGCCCTTATCTGAAATGTTTGGTTATGTAACCTCTTTGAGGACCTTGTCTTCAGGAAGGGCTACATCTACAATGGAATTTTCACACTATGCCGAGACTCCTTCCAACATTGCGGAAGAGGTGATTAAAGCAGCTAAAGGAGTAACCGCTTAATTTTCAGCAAGATGAGTCAAAAAATTAGAATAAAATTGAAATCTTACGATCACAATTTGGTGGACAAATCTGCTGAAAAGATCGTGAAAACAGTAAAAACAACCGGTGCTGTGGTAACTGGGCCAATTCCATTGCCAACACACAAAAAGATATTTACGGTTTTGCGTTCACCCCACGTGAACAAAAAATCGAGAGAGCAGTTCCAATTGAGCTCTTACAAGAGATTGTTGGACATTTACAGCTCTTCATCAAAAACCATTGATGCCCTTATGAAGCTTGAGCTTCCCAGCGGCGTTGAGGTTGAGATCAAAGTTTGATGAGGACTTGACTTTCTGATTTGCAGAAAGTCTTAGCCGAACAAACACTGAGCGAAGTCGAAGTGTCTTATTGAAGAGATGCTGAAACAAGTTCAGCATAAACATGTCCCGGACGACGGTTCGGGAAAAACGGTGAAAGAAAAAAATCTGGGTCAGAGCAGAATCTTTTCTTGACCCAATTTTTTTGCCAAGAAATTGGCGCAGTTTAAAAGAGTAAACAATTAATAATTAAGTATATATGTCTGGGTTAATAGGAAAAAAAATCGGTATGACCAGCATCTTCGACGAGAATGGAAAGAACATTCCATGTACCGTTCTTGAAGCTGGACCATGCGTGGTTACCCAAGTCAGAACCGAAGAGGTTGACGGGTACAAAGGCCTTCAACTTGGTTTCGATGACAAGGCAGAAAAACGTGCAAACAAGGCCGAATCCGGTCACTTTAAAAAAGCAGGTGCTTCTCCAAAGAAAAAGGTCGTTGAGTTCCAAGGATTTGAAGGTGAATACAAATTGGGAGACACCGTAGGTGTTGACATTTTCATGGAAGGTGAGTTTGTTGACGTTGTAGGAACTTCCAAAGGAAAAGGATTCCAAGGGGTTGTAAAACGCCATGGTTTTGGAGGAGTGGGTCAAGCGACCCACGGTCAGCATAACCGATTGAGAGCTCCTGGTTCCATCGGTGCTGCTTCATATCCAGCCCGTGTTTTCAAAGGAATGCGAATGGCAGGCCAAATGGGAAATGAAAGAGTGACAGTGCAAAACTTAAGAGTATTGAAGGTGGTTCCAGAGAAAAACCTTTTGGTTGTAAAAGGATGTGTACCTGGTCACAAAAATTCATACGTAACTATTCAAAGGTGGCAATAATGAAGGTAGCAGTTTTAGATATCAAAGGAAAAGAAACCGGAAGGAAGGTAGACCTTTCTGACGATGTTTTTGCCGTAGAGCCCAATGAGCATGCCATTTATTTGGATGTAAAGCAATACTTGGCACACCAAAGGCAAGGTACCCATAAATCAAAGGAAAGAGCTGAGATTGCCGGAAGTACCCGTAAGATCAAGAAACAAAAGGGAACCGGTACCGCAAGGGCTGGTAGCATCAAGTCTCCTATTTTTAAGGGAGGTGGTAGAATCTTTGGTCCAAGACCTAAGGATTATACCCAAAAATTGAACAAGAACGTTAAGCGATTGGCCCGTAAATCGGCCTTGAGCATAAAGTCCAAAGAGAAAGCTTTGGTGGTTGTGGAAGACTTTAATTTTGAGGCGCCCAAAACCAAGGATTTTGTAGCATTTTTGACTTCTTTGGGCCTTGAGAACAAAAAGTCTCTTATTGTGTTGGGTGATACAAATAATAACGTATATTTGTCGTCGCGTAATTTAGAGCGTTCCGAAGTCGTAACTGGTTCACAATTAAATACTTACAAAATAGTTAACGCTAACAGTTTAGTATTGACCGAAAGTGCTTTGGAAGGAATTGAATCGAACCTAAAGAAATAAGAATATCATGAGTGTGTTGATAAGACCGATAATTACGGAGAAGATGACCGCTGATAGCGAGCTTTTCAATCGTTATGGTTTCTATGTTGACCCGAGTGCCAACAAATTAGAGATCAAAGACGCTGTTGAAGCCACTTATGGTGTTTCTGTGGAAAAGGTAAGAACCATGAATTATGGTCCAACCCGTAAGAGTCGCTATACAAAAACCGGAATCCAGCATGGAAAAACAAATGCCATGAAGAAGGCAATTGTTGATGTGGCCGAAGGTGACATAATTGATTTTTACAGTAATCTATAAAGACGAGAAATGTCAGTTAGAAAATTAAAACCGATAACCCCTGGTCAGCGTTTTAGAGTAGTAAACGGATTTGACGCGATTACTACTGATAAGCCGGAGAAAAGCTTGCTTGCTCCGTTAAAAAAGACAGGTGGTAGGAACAGTCAAGGAAAAATGACCATGCGCCATAGAGGTGGAGGTCATAAGAGAAGATATCGTATCATCGATTTCAAAAGGGACAAACAAGGAGTAGATGCCACTGTGGTTTCTATTCAGTACGACCCCAACAGAACTGCATTTATCGCCTTGGTAGAGTACAAGGACGGTGAAAAAAGATATGTGGTTGCCCAAAACGGGATGCAAGTAGGTCAGACCATCAAGTCTGGAGCTGGTGCCACCCCAGAAATTGGAAACGCACTTCCTTTAAGTGAAATTCCATTGGGAACCATTGTCTCTTGCATAGAATTGAGACCTGGTCAAGGAGCGATCATGGCACGAAGTGCCGGTACATTTGCCCAGTTGATGGCCAAGGATGGTAAGTTCGTTACCGTTAAACTTCCTTCTGGTGAAACCCGTATGATCTTGGCCACTTGTTTGGCCACCATCGGAGCGGTTTCCAACTCAGATCACCAATTGTTGGTGTCTGGTAAAGCCGGTAGAAGCAGATGGTTGGGCAGAAGACCAAGAACAAGACCAGTAGCCATGAACCCTGTAGATCACCCAATGGGTGGTGGTGAAGGAAGGGCTTCCGGAGGTCATCCAAGATCTAGAAACGGCATTCCTGCAAAAGGATTTAGAACCCGTTCCAAGACCAAGGACACCAATAGATATATCATAGAACGTAGAAAGAAATAAAAGAAAAAGTAAATGGCACGTTCGTTAAAAAAAGGACCATACGTTCATTTTAGTTTGGAGAAAAAAGTCCAAGCCAATATAGAATCAGGAAAGAAAACGGTTATCAAAACATGGTCAAGAGCCTCAATGATAACGCCGGATTTTGTGGGACAGACCATCGCAGTGCACAACGGGAGACAATTTGTTCCTGTGTATGTAACCGAGAACATGGTAGGTCACAAACTTGGAGAATTTTCACCTACACGATCTTTTAGGGGTCATGCGGGAGCTAAAAACAAAGGTAAAAAGTAAGTAAGCTATGGGAGTTCGTAAAAGACAAATGGCCGAAAGGTTAAAGGAAGAGAAAAAGCAACTTGCTATTGCAAAGCTTAACAATTGCCCAACGTCTCCAAGAAAGATGCGTTTGGTAGCTGATTTGGTACGAGGAAAACAGGTAGAAATGGCTTTGGCTATTTTGAAGTTCAACCAAAAGGAAGCTTCAAGAAAGTTGGAAAAGCTTTTGCTTTCCGCTATCGCCAATTGGGAAGCCAAGAATGAGGAGGCCAATATTGAGGAAGCCGATCTTTACATCAAGGAAATCCGTGTAGACGGAGGAACCATGTTGAAGCGTTTGAGACCAGCTCCCCAAGGAAGGGCTCACAGAATCAGAAAGCGTTCCAATCATGTGACCATGATCGTGGAGGCCAATAACAACGTTCAAAGCTAGAAGATATAATATGGGACAAAAGACCAATCCAATAGGAAATCGCTTAGGAATTATCAGAGGATGGGAATCCAACTGGTACGGAGGAAACGATTACGGCGATAAGCTGGCTGAGGATGATAAAATAAGAAAGTACGTGCATGCACGATTGGCCAAGGCCAGTGTATCACGAGTGATCATAGAACGCACCTTGAAGTTGATCACCATTACCATTACCACGGCTCGTCCTGGTATCATCATTGGTAAAGGAGGTCAAGAAGTTGATAAGCTTAAGGAAGAGCTTAAGAAAATCACCAACAAGGAAGTTCAGATCAATATTCACGAGATCAAGAGACCTGAGCTGGATGCCAATTTGGTAGCTGCCAGTGTTGCAAGACAGATTGAGAGCAGGATTTCATACCGTAGAGCCATTAAAATGGCCATTGCAGCAGCAATGCGTATGAATGCTGAGGGAATCAAGATTCAGATTTCTGGACGTTTGAATGGTGCTGAAATGGCACGTTCCGAGTCTTACAAAGAAGGAAGGATTCCATTGTCAACCTTCCGTGCCGATGTGGATTATGCCTTGCACGAAGCCCACACTACCTATGGTAGATTGGGAATCAAGGTATGGATCATGAAGGGTGAGGTTTACGGAAAAAGAGAACTTTCCCCATTGGTAGGATTGAGCAAGAGTCAAGGAAAAGGCGGTAAACAAGATGGTGGTAAAAAGCCACGCCGTAGAAAGTAATAAGATAAAGTAAGGTAAGATGTTACAGCCAAAAAGAACAAAATTTCGTAAAGCCCAGAAGGGGCGTATGAAAGGAATCTCACAAAGAGGGCACCAACTTTCCAATGGAATGTTCGGTATCAAGTCCATGGATTCGCACTTCATTACTTCCCGTCAAATAGAGGCTGCACGTATCGCTGCGACAAGATACATGAAGAGGCAAGGTCAGTTGTGGATCAAGATTTTCCCGGACAAGCCCATCACCAAGAAGCCTCTTGAGGTTCGTATGGGTAAAGGTAAGGGTGCTCCAGAATACTGGGTGGCCATTGTAAAGCCAGGAAGAATCATGTTCGAGATTGCCGGTGTACCCATGGATGTTGCCAAGGAAGCTTTGAGACTAGCGGCTCAAAAATTGCCGGTAAAGACCAAGTTTGTTGTAGCTAGGGATTATTCCGCTTAATTTTTAATTGGGAAGAAAGATGAGACAATCAGAAATAAAAGAACTTTCAATTGAAGAGCTAAAGGAGCGTTTGGCCGAGTTCAAAAAACAACATGCCGACCTGAAAATGGCACATGCCGTTACTCCTTTGGAAAATCCTTTACAGATCAGAAAGACAAGAAGGACGGTAGCAAGACTTGCAACTGAATTAACTAAAAGGGAATTACAATAATTGGTTCTGCCTTATGGAAAACAGAAATTTAAGAAAAGAAAGAATAGGCGTTGTTACCAGCAACAAAATGGAGAAATCAATTGTGGTTTCTGAGGTAAAACGAGTTAAGCACCCAATGTACGGGAAATTCGTTTTGAAGACCAAGAAATATGTTGCCCATGACGAAAAGAACGATTGCAACGAAGGTGATACCGTCAAAATAATGGAAACCCGTCCCTTGAGCAAAACAAAATGCTGGAGGTTGGTTGAAATCCTTGAAAGAGCTAAATAATTATGGTACAGCAAGAATCAAGATTAAAGGTTGCGGACAATACTGGTGCAAAGGAAGTTTTGACCATCCGCGTATTGGGAGGAACAAAAAGAAGATATGCTTCCTTGGGTGACAAAATTGTGGTTACCGTAAAAGAAGCTACTCCAAATGGTACTGTAAAGAAAGGTTCTGTATCAACAGCAGTTGTTGTTCGTACCAAAAAGGAAGTAAGAAGGCCAGATGGTTCTTACATCCGTTTTGATGACAATGCTTGCGTATTGTTGAACCCAACCGGCGAAATGAGGGGAACCCGTGTTTTTGGACCGGTTGCCAGAGAACTTAGGGACAGACAGTTCATGAAGATTGTTTCATTGGCACCTGAAGTGCTGTAATAGAAATATCAGAGAGATGAAGTTGAAAATAAAAACAGGGGATACGGTAAGAGTCATTGCGGGAGACCACAAGGGCAGCGAAGGCAAAGTACTTCGTGTAGACCGTGAAAAGAACAAGGCCATCGTGGAAGGCATCAATGAGGTGTCCAAACACGAAAAGCCAAGTGCTCAGAACCCTCAAGGAGGCATAACAAAAAAGGAAGCTCCTATCCATATTTCTAACCTATCGTTGATCGATCCAAAATCTGGTGACGCCACACGTGTTGGTTACGAAGTACGCGATGGAAAGAAAGTTAGGGTTTCCAAAAAATCCAATGAAGTAATTTAGTCATGAGCTACATTCCAAGATTAAAGCAAGAATATAAGGAGCGCGTGATCAAGGCGCTTACCGACGAGTTCGGTTACAAGAACGTAATGCAGGTTCCAAAGTTGCAAAAGATAGTAGTGAGCCGTGGAGTTGGAGCTGCCGTATCTGATAAGAAGCTTATTGATCATGCTGTGGACGAGTTGACCAACATTACAGGTCAAAAAGCAGTGGCCACCCTTTCTAAAAAGGACGTTGCTTCCTTTAAATTGAGAAAAGGGATGCCCATTGGAGCCAAAGTAACGTTGAGAGGAGAGCGCATGTATGAGTTTTTGGACAGATTGATCACCAGTGCCCTTCCAAGGGTACGTGATTTCCAAGGTGTAAGAGCTACCGGATTTGACGGTAGAGGAAACTACAACTTGGGGGTTACCGAACAGATTATCTTTCCAGAGATCAATATTGACAGAATTAACAGGATCAACGGAATGGACATCACATTTGTGACCACCGCTGAAACTGATAAAGAAGCAAAATCGTTGTTAACCGAATTGGGAGTACCCTTTAAAAAGAACTAGTATGGCCAAGGAATCAATGAAAGCCCGTGAGAGAAAAAGGGCAAAAATGGTTGAGAAATACGCCGAAAAGAGAAAAGCTTTAAAAGAGGCCGGAGATTATGAGGCCTTGCAAAAGCTACCTAAGAATGCATCTCCTGTGCGTATGCGTAACCGTTGCAAATTGACCGGAAGACCAAGGGGCTACATGAGAACCTTCGGTATCTCTAGGGTGATGTTCAGGGAAATGGCCAACAAGGGCTTGATTCCAGGAGTTAAAAAGGCAAGTTGGTAATTTAGATATAGAAAAGAAATGCTTACAGATCCAATTTCAGATTATTTGACCAGAATCAGGAATGCCAGCAAGGCAGGCCATAGGGTAGTGGATATCCCTGGTTCAAACCTAAAGAGACAGATTACCAAAATATTGTTTGATCAAGGCTATATTTTGAGTTATAAGTTCGAGGAGGATAAAGTTCAAGGGAACATTAAAATAGCCCTTAAGTACGATAAAGCTACCAAGGAGCCCATTATTAAAAGACTAGAGCGTGTAAGTAAGCCAGGTCTTCGTAAGTATTCCGGTTCTGGGGACTTGCCAAGGGTCTTGAACGGTTTAGGTATTGCCATTGTGTCCACTTCACACGGAGTAATGACCAGCAAGCAAGCCAAACAAGAGAATGTAGGTGGTGAAGTATTGTGCTACGTATATTAATTGAGAAAAGAGAAGAAAAATGTCAAGAATAGGTAACAATCCAATCGCAATTCCAGAAGGAGTAACCGTAGAGGTTAAAGATGCCTTGGTTACCGTAAAAGGTAAATTGGGGGAACTTACACAAGATTTCTCGGGAGTTGATGTAAAGGTTGAGGAAGGTAAGGTTTTGGTTACAAGACCTTCTGACTCCAAAGAACACAAAGCAAAACACGGTCTATACCGCGCCCTTTTTTCCAATATGATAAAAGGTGTATCCCAAGGATGGACCAAGGAATTGGAGTTGGTAGGGGTTGGATACAGAGCCAGCAACCAAGGCCAGAAATTGGATTTGGCCCTAGGATTCTCTCACAATATCATCATGGACATTGCTCCAGAAGTGAAGATCGAGACCGTCTCAGAAAAAGGGAAAAACCCTATTGTAAAACTAACATCTCACGACAAACAATTGGTGGGCCAAGTTGCTGCCAAGATCAGGGGTTTCCGTAAGCCAGAGCCTTACAAAGGAAAAGGTATCAAGTTTGTTGGTGAGCAACTAAGAAGAAAAGCAGGTAAATCAGCTTAATAATTAAGACTATGGGATTATCTAAGACTGAAAGAAAACAACGCATCCGAAGAAGAATACGTAAGGTATCCTCCGGAACTGAGGCAAGACCAAGATTGTCTGTCTTCAGAAGCAATAAAGAAATTTATGCCCAGTTGATAGACGACGTTAAGGGTGTTACTTTGGCTGCTGCCTCATCCCGAGATAAGGATGTTGACGCCAAAGGAAGCAAATCCGAAGTCGCAACCGCAGTGGGCAAGGCCATAGCAGAAAAGGCCCTTAAGCTTGGTGTAGAAGCCGTTGCTTTTGACAGAGGTGGAAACCTTTATCACGGAAGAGTAAAATCATTGGCCGAAGGAGCTAGGGAAGCAGGACTAAAATTCTAATAAGACTATGTACCAGAAATACAAAAACGTAGAGATAGTTAAGCCAGGGGGACTGGAGTTGAAAGACCGTTTGGTTGGAGTGCAAAGGGTTACCAAGGTAACAAAAGGAGGTAGAGCCTTTGGTTTTTCAGCAATAGTTGTTGTTGGTGATGAAAACGGTGTTGTTGGACATGGTTTGGGAAAATCCAAAGAAGTAGCCACTGCAATTGCTAAAGCTATCGAGGATGCCAAAAAGAACTTGGTTCGTATTCCTTTGACCAAAGCAACGCTTCCCCACGAGCAAAAAGGGAAGTATGGAGGTGCCAGGGTGTACATTAAGCCTGCATCCCACGGTACCGGGGTAATCGCCGGTGGTGCGGTAAGGGCGGTATTGGAAGCTGTTGGAGTACAGGACGTATTGTCTAAGTCCCAAGGTTCTTCCAACCCTCACAACGTGGTAAAAGCAACTTTTGATGCCCTTTTGCAATTGAGAAGTGCGGAAACCGTGGCACAACAAAGAGGTATTTCTTTGGAAAAAGTCTTTAAAGGATAAATAGAGGATATTATGTCAAAGATTAAGGTAAAACAGATAAAGAGCGCCATCAAAAAGCCACAGAACCAAAAAAGAACTTTGGAGGCTCTTGGGTTGCGCAAGATCGGGCAGGTTGTTGAGCATGATGCAACTCCCAATATCCTTGGAATGGTAAATAAGGTAAAACACTTGGTTTCCACAGAGGAAGCTTAAAATATAACGGCACATGGATTTACATAATCTTAAACCAGCGAAAGGCGCTGTGCACAAAGAAGGAAAACGTGTAGGTAGGGGAGAAGGCTCTGGAAAAGGAGGCACTGCCACCCGTGGACACAAAGGAGCCAAGTCTAGGTCTGGATATTCCAAAAAGATTGGTTTTGAAGGAGGTCAGATGCCTTTGCAAAGACGTGTTCCCAAGTTTGGTTTCACAAACATCAACCGAAAGGAATACAGAGGCATCAACTTGGGCAAATTGCAAGAGTTGGTAGACAATGGTACAATTAAGAAAGAAGTTACTTTTGACATCCTTGTTGAAAATGGTTTGGCCCACAAAAACGATTTGGTAAAGATTTTGGGTGATGGCGAATTAAAAGCTGGCCTAAAAGTGTCTGTACATAAATTTAGTGCTTCCGCTAAAGCTGCCATAGAGAAAGCTGGAGGTGAGGCAATAAGTTTATAAGGAATAGTTATAGCATGAAGAAATTTATAGAGACCATATCAAATATCTGGAAAATCGATGAACTGAGACAGCGTATCATCCTAACCCTTGGGTTACTGTTGGTATATCGTTTTGGTACCCGTATTGTACTTCCAGGTATAGATACTACCCAATTGACCCAGTTGGCTTCAAGTACCGATTCGGGTATTTTGGGAATTCTTAATGCTTTCACAGGAGGCGCTTTTGCCAATGCATCGGTTTTTGCATTGGGAATTATGCCCTATATCTCCGCCTCCATTGTGGTTCAGTTGATGGGAATAGCCATTCCGTATCTTCAAAAACTACAAAAAGAAGGAGAAAGTGGCAGAAAGACCATAAATCAGATTACAAGATGGTTGACCATCGGAATCTGTATTGTTCAGGCTCCTGCCTATTTGTACGGTCTGGGTGCACTTGGTGTTCCGGATAGTGCTTTTGTTTTGGGCAAAGGTTTGGATTTCATCATCCCATCTGTTATTATTTTGGTGACCGGATGTGTGTTTGCGATGTGGTTGGGTGAGAAGATTACGGACAAAGGTATCGGAAACGGTATTTCATTGTTGATCATGGTTGGTATCATTGCTACTATGCCCCAATCCTTTGTTCAGGAATTTGTCTCTAGGACCACAAACAATACCGGAGGTATCATGTTCATGTTGATTGAGGTCATCATTTGGTTCTTGGTCATCTTGGCGAGTGTGCTTTTGGTTATGGCTGTTAGACAGATTCCAGTGCAATACGCAAGAAGAACAGCCTCTGGTGGTTACGAAAAGAATATCATGGGAGCGCGACAGTACATTCCGCTAAAATTGAATGCCTCTGGGGTTATGCCCATCATTTTTGCACAGGCTATTATGTTTGCACCAAGTTTGTTGGGAAGAACCTTTAACGATACTGCTGTTGGACAATGGATGGAAGTACAGTTTGCTGATATTTTTGGATTGGCTTACAACATTTTGTTTGCCATTTTGATTATAATTTTCACCTATTTCTATACAGCGATCACCGTGCCTACCAACAAAATGGCCGATGATTTGAAAAGAAGTGGAGGGTTTATACCCGGTATCCGTCCAGGAAAAGAAACAGGGGATTATTTGGATAAGATCATGTCATTGATAACTTTACCTGGATCCGTGTTTTTGGCGCTGTTGGCCGTTTTGCCAGCTGTTGTCGTAAAATTGATGGATGTACAGGCTGGATGGGCCTTGTTTTACGGAGGAACATCACTGTTGATCATGGTGGGTGTGGCTATAGATACGGTACAACAAGTAAACTCATATTTGTTGAACAGACATTATGATGGCCTGATGAAAACCGGAAAAAACAGAAAAGTAGCATAACATGGCAAAGCAACCAGCAATAGAACAAGACGGGACTATTATTGAAGCATTGTCCAATGCAATGTTCAGAGTGGAATTGGAGAATGGGCACGTTGTTACGGCGCATATATCCGGGAAAATGAGAATGCACTACATTAAGTTGCTTCCCGGTGATAAAGTAAAGTTGGAGATGAGTCCATACGATTTAACAAAAGCAAGAATTACTTATAGATACTAGTTACATGAAAGTAAGAGCATCAATAAAGAAGAGAAGTGCCGACTGCAAGATTGTTCGCAGAAAGGGCAGATTGTACGTAATCAACAAAAAGAATCCTAGATTTAAACAAAGACAAGGGTAATTATGGCAAGAATTGCAGGGGTTGACATACCTAAACAAAAGCGAGGCGTTATTTCACTTACCTACATTTATGGAATAGGTAAAAGTAGGGCCCAAGAGATTTTGGCTAAGGCCCAAGTAAGTGAAGATACCAAGGTTTCTGATTGGAACGATGACGAAATCGGGAAGATCAGGGAAGCCGTTTCTGAGTATACCATTGAAGGTGAGCTTCGTTCTGAGACCCAATTGAACATCAAGCGATTGATGGACATTGGTTGCTACCGTGGAATTCGCCACAGAGCCGGATTGCCATTGAGAGGTCAGCGTACCAAGAACAACTCTAGGACCAGAAAAGGAAAAAGAAAAACGGTTGCCAACAAGAAAAAAGCAACGAAATAATAAGAACATAGTCATTAGTATTTAGACGTTAGAAGAATCTGTTTGAAATGTAAAAGTCTAGGATTCCAATAACTAAGAACTAACACTAGAAACTAAAAAATATGGCAAAGGCAAATACCAAAACAACAAAAAAACGCAAGGTAATCGTTGAGTCTACCGGCGAGGCACACGTTGTTGCATCTTTCAACAACATCATTATATCCCTTACCAACAAGAAAGGGGATGTAATCTCGTGGTCCTCTGCTGGGAAAATGGGTTTCCGCGGTTCTAAAAAGAACACCCCTTATGCTGCTCAAGTAGCCGCTGAGGATTGCGCAAAAGTTGCCCACGAAGCAGGATTGCGTAAAGTAAAGGTTTACGTGAAGGGACCAGGAAACGGCAGGGAATCTGCTATCCGTTCCATTCACAACGCTGGGATTGAGGTAACCGAAATCATAGATGTTACCCCACTTCCACACAACGGTTGTAGACCGCCCAAAAGAAGAAGAGTTTAATAATCAGTTTTAATAATGGCCCAAAAGGGTCTTCACCCGAAGGTGCAGTTAGATTATCGAAGGATAAGCCTTAATTCATAATCGCACTTTCAAACTAATAGAAGATGGCAAGATACACAGGACCAAAAACAAAAATCGCTAGAAAATTTGGAGAAGCGATTTTCGGGGACGACAAATCCTTTGAAAAGAAAAATTACCCTCCAGGACAGCACGGCAACAACAGACGCCGTGGTAAAAAATCAGAATACGCAATCCAGTTGATGGAAAAGCAAAAAGCCAAGTATACCTACGGTATTTTGGAGAAGCAGTTCCGTAACCTTTTCGCCGAAGCCAAAAGAAAAGAAGGTGTTACCGGTGAAATTTTGCTTCAATTGTGCGAATCCCGTTTGGACAATGTAGTCTACAGAATGGGAATTTCCCCATCACGAAGAGGAGCACGTCAGTTGGTTTCGCACCGTCACATTACCGTAAATGGAAATGTGGTGAACATTCCATCGTACACCCTAAAGGCTGGAGACGTTGTAGGTGTTCGTGAAAAATCAAAATCCGTACAATCCATTGAGGATTCTTTGTCTGCCAACAGCAGCGTATACGAATGGATCACTTGGAATTCCGAAAAGAAAGAAGGTACGTATGTATCGGTTCCTGAAAGAATTCAAATTCCTGAAAACATCAAGGAACAGTTGATCGTCGAATTATACTCTAAATAAAATTCAACATTAATCCAATTATGGCATTACTTAATTTTCAGAAGCCCGATAAAGTTATAATGATAGATTCAACAGATTTCGAAGGGAAATTTGAATTTCGCCCTTTGGAACCTGGCTATGGATTAACAGTTGGGAATGCGCTGAGAAGGGTATTACTTTCCTCTTTGGAAGGTTTTGCCATCACTTCTGTGCGCATAGATGGAGTTGAACATGAGTTTTCTGTTATCCCAGGCGTTGTTGAAGACGTAACTGAGATCATTTTGAACCTAAAGCAGGTTCGTTTTAAAAGACAGATTGATGATGTTGAGAGCGAGACAGTTTCCATTTCCGTTAGCGGAAAGGAACAGTTGACTGCTGGCGATTTCCAAAAATTCATCTCAGGATATCAAGTGCTCAACCCAGAATTGGTGATCTGCAACATGGATCCCAAAGTGAGCATCAACCTTGAGATTATCATAGAAAAAGGACGTGGCTACGTTCCTGCTGAGGAAAACAAAAAATCCAATGCCCCATTGGGAAGCATTGCGGTTGACTCTGTTTACACTCCGGTAAAGAACGTAAAATACAGCATTGAAAACTTCAGGGTAGAGCAAAAGACCGATTACGAAAAGTTGGTTTTTGAAATCCTTACCGATGGTTCCATCCATCCTAAGGATGCTTTGACCGAAGCTGCCAAAGTATTGATTCACCACTTTATGTTGTTCTCTGATGAGCGCATCACCCTTGAGGCCGATGAAATCGCTCAGACCGAGACCTACGATGAGGAATCCTTGCACATGCGTCAATTGTTGAAGACCAAATTGGTAGACATGGACTTGTCCGTTAGGGCATTGAACTGTCTAAAAGCTGCCGAAGTGGATACTTTGGGTGATTTGGTTTCCTTCAATAAAAATGATTTGATGAAGTTCAGAAACTTCGGTAAAAAATCATTGACCGAGTTGGAAGAGTTGGTCATCAACAAAGGTCTACAATTTGGTATGGACCTTTCCAAATACAAATTAGATAAAGATTAATAATCATATTTTGCTCCCCATTTAAATTGGGTCTGGTAGCAAGATGATAAACAAGAAAGATGAGACACGGAAAGAAATTCAATCACTTAGGTAGAACAGCGGCCCACAGAAAGGCCATGTTGGCCAATATGGCTTGCTCCCTTATCGAGCATAAGCGTATCAATACCACTGTGGCCAAAGCGAAAGCTTTGAAGCAGTTTGTTGAGCCTTTGATCACAAAAGCCAAGATTGAGAACAATCAAACTACCGAAAAAGGTACACACAACAGAAGGGTTGTTTTCAGTAACTTGAGAAGCAAGGAAGCGATTACTGAACTTTTTAGCACTGTTGCTGAAAAAGTAGCGGACAGACCAGGAGGATATACCCGAATCATTAAGTTGGGTAACCGATTGGGTGATAACGCCGATATGGCCATGATCGAACTAGTGGATTTCAACGAGGTATACAACGCAGGTAAACCCAAAAAGAAATCGACCAGAAGAAGTAGAAGGGGAGGAAGCAAGAAAGCGGAGCCTGTGGCACCAACGGCTGAAACCAAAACTGACGATTCTGAAGAATAAGAACAATGTTATTAACTATTGTATTAGTGGAAAAAGGATAAGTGAAAACTTATCCTTTTTTTATGTTTTTTTGTAAACTGAAAAATTGGAACACTTCATGAAGTATCACGAAAAGAAAAAAGCACTGTTATTGTTGGCGGATGGTACCATTTTCTACGGGAAAGCTGTAGGGGGCAAAGAAGGTACTGCCGTTGGAGAAGTATGTTTTAACACCGGTATGACAGGGTATCAGGAAATCTTTACCGACCCCTCATATTTTGGACAGTTGATGGTCACCACCAATGCCCATATTGGGAACTATGGAGCCCATACAGACGAAGTTGAATCGGATTCCGTGAAAATCGCTGGGCTTATCTGTAAAAATTTCAGCTACGAGTACTCAAGACCCGATGCCAGCATGAGCTTGTTGGAGTTTTTGAACAATAACAATCTGTTTGCCATCTCCGATGTGGATACCCGAGCCTTGGTAAGTTATATTCGTGATAACGGCGCCATGAACGCCTTAATTTCTACAAGGGTAGATGAGATTGATGCACTAAAGGAAGAATTGAAACAAGTCCCCAGCATGGAAGGTTTGGAACTTTCCTCCAAGGTTTCCACCAAGGAGCCCTACTACTACGGGGATGAAAATTCGACCTACAGGATTTCAGCTTTGGATATCGGTATCAAAAAGAATATTCTAAGAAACTTGGCCAAAAGAGGTGCCTACATCAAGGTATTTCCATACAACACTTCCTTTGAGGAAATGGAGAAATGGAATCCAGATGGGTACTTTATTTCCAATGGACCTGGAGATCCAGAACCGTTGACGGATGCGATTACCGCGGCAAAAAAGATGATCAATTCTGATAAACCATTGTTCGGTATTTGTTTGGGACACCAAGTATTGGCCTTGGCCAATGGGGTTTCCACCTACAAGATGCACAATGGACACCGCGGTATCAACCACCCTATTTTGAACTTGGTTACTGGAAAAGGTGAGATTACGTCCCAAAACCATGGGTTTGCCATCAATAAGGAAGAAACCGAGGCGCATCCTGAATTGGAGATCACCCACACCCACTTGAACGATCATACCGTAGCTGGGATAAAAATGAAGGAAAAGGACGTATTTTCGGTACAATATCACCCAGAAGCAAGTCCAGGGCCACACGATGCCGACTATCTGTTCGACCAATTTTTTGATGCGATCAAAACAGGAAAGAACTAAAACGTTATAGTTTTATTTTTAGGTTACCAAGCCCATAATATGGGCTGTTTCATACTGTTAAAAGGGTCACCTTTTCGTATCTTTGCCGAATTAAATTACAATCATAAACTTTGAATACAATGAGCATTATTATCAATATTCATGCAAGACAGATATTAGATTCAAGAGGTAATCCTACCGTGGAGGTGGATGTGGTTACCGAAAATGGAATTTTGGGAAGGGCAGCTGTACCTTCCGGAGCCTCAACAGGAGAACACGAGGCTGTTGAATTACGGGATGGAGGAGATTCCTTTATGGGAAAAGGTGTTGGAAAAGCCGTAAACAATGTCAACACTGTTATTGCTGAAGAGTTGGTAGGCACTTCGGTTTTTGATCAAAATGCTATCGATCAAACCATGATTGAGCTTGATGGTACGCCCAACAAATCCAAATTGGGTGCCAATGCAATTTTGGGGGTTTCTTTGGCGGTGGCCAAAGCCGCTGCCAATGAATTGGGAATGCCTTTGTACCGTTATGTAGGTGGTGTTAGCGCCAATACACTTCCTGTACCCATGATGAACATCATCAATGGGGGTTCTCACTCCGATGCGCCCATTGCGTTCCAAGAGTTTATGATCATGCCTGTAAAGGCGAAAGATTTTAGCCACTCCATGCAAATGGGTACTGAAATCTTCCATAACCTTAAAAAAGTATTGCACGACCGTGGTTTGAGTACAGCTGTAGGTGATGAAGGTGGTTTTGCCCCAACATTGGAAGGTGGAACCGAGGACGCTTTGGATACCATCGGTAAAGCGGTTGAAAAAGCAGGGTACAAATTGGGTGACGATGTAATGATCGCTTTGGACTGCGCATCTGCAGAATTCTATGTTGATGGCAAATACGACTACACCAAGTTTGAAGGCGATAAAGGAATGGTTCGAACTTCTGAAGAGCAAGCCCAATATTTGGCTGACCTTTGTGAAAAATACCCAATCATCTCCATTGAAGATGGAATGGATGAGAACGATTGGGAAGGTTGGAAACTCCTTACGGATAAAATCGGAGACAAAGTTCAGTTGGTAGGTGACGATTTGTTCGTTACAAACGTAGAGCGCTTGTCCAGAGGTATTGAAAACGGAATTGCCAACTCCATTTTGATCAAGGTAAACCAAATTGGAACCTTAAGTGAGACCATCGCTGCGGTGAATATGGCCAAAAATGCAGGATACACTTCCGTAATGTCACACCGTTCAGGAGAAACCGAAGACAACACTATCGCCGATTTGGCTGTGGCGTTGAATACAGGTCAAATTAAGACCGGTTCTGCTTCACGAAGTGACCGTATGGCAAAATACAATCAATTATTGCGCATCGAGGAAGAGTTGGGAAGTGTTGCCTATTATCCTCAGGAAAAAGCCTTTAAGGTAAAATAAGCATAAAGATTATTTAGCATAATAAAAGCCTTTCTCAATTGTGAAAGGCTTTTTTTTGTTTCAATACTAAACTTTAGCTAAATTATAGCATCGAACCAACAGAACTAACTTACGTACCTAATATGAATAATTTTCTTTTTGTTGCAGCGGAAAACGACGCCCTCGCCAACTGTAAAGCAGGTGGAATGGGGGATGTAGTACGGGATGTACCACGGCAAATTTCTGAACATGGAGACAAAGTGCATGTCATTGTACCGTCCTATTCCCGACTGCACAAAGATGGATTGTTCAAAACCAACCTGAATTTTTATTTGAGGGGATTGCGGTACACAGCGGAGTTGTATGAGGTAAAACCCAAAAAGGAATTTCCCAACATTGTGCATTATGTGCTCCATCATCCCGAGATAGAGGCAGGCGATATTGCCCATATCTATCACAATGACCCAGAAGAGCCTTTTTATACGGATGCCATCAAGTATTTTATCTTTTGTACTGCTGTTTCGGAGGCCATTAAGCAAGGTGCATTTGGAGATTTGGATGTGGTGCATCTGCACGATTGGCATTCCAGTCTTTTGTTGTTTTTAAGGGAATATCACCCAGATTATAGCAACTTGAAGGACATTCGGTTTGTATACAGTATTCATAATTTGGCCATTCAGGGAATACGACCTTTTGATGGCAACTATTCTTCCGTGAAAAACTGGTTCCCCGAGGTGCCGTTGGATTATCAAAAATTAATGGATTATCGGTATCAGGATTGCATTAACCTGATGGCTGTGGGAATTCGTTTTGCCGATGCGGTGCACACGGTTTCGCCGTCCTATAAAGAAGATGTGTTGTTGCCGAGTTCTCCACCCGAGTTCATTGGGGGTGAAGGTTTGGAAAAGGACCTTCAAAAAGCCGATGATGAAGGGAGATTGTTCGGTATTTTGAACGGATGCAATTACAAGAACATCAATTCCGAAGCAAAAGGCCAGATCTATCGCAATACGGTAAAGGCACTCTTTGGTTGGCTGCAGCAAGAGGATAAGAAATATAAAGCCGATTTTTTGGCCCATACCGGCGAAAAAATCATGGACTATGTGGGTAACCGACCCAAGTTCATTGCATCCAGCGTAGCGCGATTGACCGAACAAAAATTCTACTTCTTCATGCGTTCTCCCGAAGCGTTTGTAGAGATCCTGAAACGATTGGAAAAGGTGGACGGTATTTTTATGTTGTTGGGTACCGGTGCGCCAGAGTATGAGGAACTCTTCAGAAAATTGAGCTATGAGCACAAGAATTTTATTTTTACCAACGGGCAGTCGGAAAAACTCATCGACTCCATTTATCTGGAATCTGACCTGTACTTCATGCCGAGTCTTTTTGAACCCTGTGGCATAAGCCAAATGTTGGCCATGAGGAACGGTAATCCTTGTTTGGTGCACCATACAGGTGGGTTAAAGGATACCGTAAAACATATGAAGACCGGTTTCAGTTTTGATGGCGACAGTTACGATGAAAAGATCAAGAACATGCTGGAAGTGTTGGACGAGGCCTTGGATGTTTATGAGAATGACAAACCCACGTGGAAGAAAATACAAGCAGCAGCCAAAAGAATGCGCTTTACTTGGAAAAAGTCGGTTGATGATTATTACAAGTTGCTCTACAATATTGCCTGATCGCTTTTTTTGTGACCATTGATATTTTATTGTTAATAACGGCACAAATAAGAGTTGGAAATTGTTAATGGCTGTGCTTTTTCGTAATTTTCGCATTCTATTTTTACTAATCTATTAAAACATAAAATGTCGGATAAAGCTATACTCGAATATGGAGGAAAACAGTATGAGTTCCCCGTAATCAAAGGTACTGAAGATGAATTGGCCATTGATATAAAAACGTTAAGGGCCTCAACTGGAATGGTGACGA
This sequence comes from Muricauda sp. MAR_2010_75, assembly GCF_000745185.1. Classification (NCBI taxonomy): domain Bacteria; kingdom Pseudomonadati; phylum Bacteroidota; class Flavobacteriia; order Flavobacteriales; family Flavobacteriaceae; genus Allomuricauda; species Allomuricauda sp. MAR_2010_75. The sequence continues at coordinate 653,500 of NZ_JQNJ01000001.1, read as the reverse complement.
TAGATCCCGGTTACAAAAACACGGGTTCTTGTGAAAGTGCAATTACCTTTCTTGATGGGGAAAAGGGAATTCTTAGGTATAGAGGATACTCCATTGAGGATTTAGCGGAAAAGGCAGATTTTTTGGAAGTAGCATATCTCCTGATTTTTGGTGAGTTGCCCAATAAGGAACAATTGGAAAAGTTCCATAATGATATAAAAGAGGAATCCCATGTAGACGAGGAAATGAAGAAGATTTTGGATGCCTTTCCCAAGGCGGCGCATCCAATGGGGGTACTTTCGTCATTAACAAGTGCGTTGGTAGCTTTCAACCCTATTTCCGTTGATGTTTCCTCTGAGAAAGCGATGTATGCATCCATCGTTCGTATTTTGGCCAAATTCCCGGTATTGGTGGCTTGGACCCAAAGAAAGAAAAAAGGACTTCCCTTGGATTACGGGGATGATAGCTTGGGCTATGTGGAGAACATTCACAAGATGATGTTCAAAAAACCCAACCAAGAGTACAAAAAAGATCCCATTGCCATTGAGGCCTTGGATAAATTATTGATTCTGCATGCGGATCACGAACAAAACTGCTCCACATCAACGGTTCGTATTGTAGGTTCTTCCCATGCAGGTCTATTTGCTTCTTTGTCAGCGGGTATCTCAGCACTTTGGGGACCCTTGCACGGAGGCGCCAATCAGGCCGTTTTGGAAATGTTGGAAGCCATTGAGGCCGATGGGGGAGATACCAAAAAATACATGGCTAAGGCCAAGGATAAGAATGACCCATTTCGGTTGATGGGCTTTGGACACCGTGTCTATAAAAATTTTGACCCCAGGGCTAAAATCATCAAGAAATCTGCGGATGATGTGCTGGGCAACCTTGGCATTGAGGACCCCATTTTGGACATTGCCAAAGGTTTGGAAAAAGAGGCATTGGAGGACAAATACTTTGTGGACAGAAAATTATATCCCAATGTGGACTTCTACTCTGGAATTATCTACAGGGCGTTGGGAATCCCAACAGAAATGTTCACCGTAATGTTTGCCCTGGGAAGACTGCCCGGATGGATTGCCCAATGGAGGGAGATGCGATTGCGAAAGGAACCCATAGGAAGACCCCGACAAGTGTATATCGGGGAAAACCTAAGGTCTTTTGTTCCATTGGAAAAAAGATAAGACTTGGGGGACAGTCAAAAAAACTAAGGGGCGATTGAAAAATCGCCCTTTTTTTGTTTATAGGCTGTGGGGATTGTTACTGGAGCCAAGGTTCAGCGACTTATCATTGTCATAGCATATACGCATGATCTCTTGGAGGTAGTGAACACGTACCCATGAAAGATCCTTGGTATTTGTTATAGTGTTTTTTGATCGTTCAAATTCTTTATGGAGAAAGTTATGGGCATCTATGGCATTCAAGTTTTTAATGGTAGAATCCAAAGTTTGTCCATATCTATTGATAAAAGCATTTACCTTCATCAAGTCCCAGTCACTCTCAATAGTAAGATGGTCACGTGAAATGGTATCATCAGGAAAGTCACTCAACATAATACAATCTTGATACTTTGCGGAATACAAAGAATCAACATTTTGATCCAAAGTGGAATATGTTGTGGTTGTGGAACTCTTGCTCTTTTGAAATGCATTGATAGGCCCCCACAGCGCTAATACTGCCAAGGCCAATAAGGATGAAATCAATAGTTTTTTCATGTGTAGGAAAAATCTTAATGCAAATGTAGTAATTAAAAATGTATAAGCAACATTTGTGGTATAAAAATTTACATCAGATAGTGTTTTTTAACGTATTAATATACAGGTAGTTAAGATTTATGGATTTCCCATTTTTTAGCGGATTAAATCCCATATCTAAAAATGACTTTTTTCCTGTTTTGTAGGAGGAAAATAGGAGTCAAAACACTAGATTTGCCTTAAAATTTTTAGGGGAAATCCCTATTTTCAATTCACACCCACTTCAATGATTACGGTATGATGCAGTTAAACATTGTAGACGAAACAAGCCCTTTAAAGGCAGTGATTTTAGGGACAGCGCAAAGCTGTGGCCCAACTCCCGGCCCTGAGGAAGCCTATGACCCAAAGTCTTTGGAGCATATTTTGGCGGGTACCTATCCCAAAGAAACTGATATGGTGAAGGAAATGGAAGCTTTTGCACAAGTCTTTCATAAATATGGGGTTAAGGTGTATCGCCCAGAAGTCCTGGAAAATTGCAACCAAATCTTTTCGAGGGACATTGCCTTTGTGATTGAGGATAAATTGTTCCATGCCAACATTTTGCCTGATCGTGAGCGTGAATTTGTTGCTATTCACGAAGTATTGGATGAAATCGACCCCAATAAAATCATTCGGCCGCCCGAAGAGGTGCATATTGAAGGTGGCGACGTAATGCCCTGGCACGATTATATTTTTATAGGCACCTATACGGGACGAGATTATCCTGATTTTATCACAGCACGTACCAATAAAGAAGCGGTGGAGTACATTCAAGAGATGTTCCCCCATAAAAAAGTAAAATCCTTTGAGTTAAGAAAATCCAACACCGACCCCAAGGAGAATGCCTTGCATTTAGATTGCTGTTTTCAACCGGTGGGAAAAGACAAGGCCATTTTGCACAAAAATGGATTTTTAATTGAGGAAGAATACCAGTGGTTGGTGGATTACTTCGGAAAGGACAATGTTTTTGAGATCAACAAGGATGAAATGTACCAAATGTTCAGCAACGTATTTTCCATTTCACCCGAAGTGGTCGTTTCGGAAAAGAGCTTCACCCGACTGAACAACTGGCTTCGCGAGCAAGGGTTTACAGTAGAAGAGATTCCCTATGCCGAAATTGCCAAACAAGAGGGGCTGCTTCGGTGCAGTACCATGCCTCTCATTAGAGCATAAAGATTACGCACTTACAACAACTAAACACACAAACGAATTGAGAGCACAGATTACAAACACCATTCTAATGATTCGTCCAGTGAATTTCCGGATGAATGAGCAGACTGCGGTCAACAATTACTTTCAGGAAGACCTGCACCTTAAAAATGCGGAGATCAACCGAAAGGCCCAAGAGGAGTTCGATGCCTTTGTGAAAGTACTTCGCGAACACGGAGTCCATGTGATGGTAGTGGATGACACCAAGGAGCGTGACACCCCGGATTCCATTTTTCCGAACAACTGGGTCTCTTTCCATGAAAGTGGCACCATTTGCGTCTATCCCATGTTTGCTGAAAACCGAAGGAAAGAACGCCGAGAGGATATTTTTGAGGTCTTGGAAAAAGAAGGTTTTGTGATTAACAATATCATGGATTACACCTCAGCCGAAGATGAGGGCGTCTTTTTGGAAGGTACGGGCAGCATCCTAAAAGATCGTGCCAACCAAAAAGCGTATTGTGCGCTCTCGGAACGGGCCCATGAAGAACTTTTTATTGAATTCTGCGAGGATTTTGATTGCTTTCCAGTTATTTTCCATGCCAACCAAACCGTGGACGGGGAACGTTTGCCCATTTACCATACCAATGTAATGATGGCGATGGCGGAGACTTTTGTGGTCATCTGTTTAAAGTCCATCGATGATAAAAAAGAGCGCAAAAATGTGGTGGAACAAATTAAGATGGATGGTAGGGAGATCATTGATATCACTGAGGAGCAATTGTATCACTTTGCAGGAAACATGCTCCAAGTGATAGGGACTAATGGCCAGCGTTTTATGGTGATGAGCACCCAAGCCTACAACAGTCTTCGGGAAGATCAAATCAAGGCCATTGAAAAGCATTGTGCCATCATCCACAGCCCATTGGATACCATTGAATCTTCTGGGGGTGGCAGCGCGCGTTGTATGATGGCCGAGGTCTTTTTGCCGAAAAAGTAATGTCCCCCTTGTCATTCTGAACGCAGTGAAGAATCTGTTTTTGGCTTAACACCTATGCCACGAATTATCTCGAACGCCTTATGTCATTTCGAACTGTCAGATTGAGCGTAGTCGAAATCAAAGTGAGAAATCTCTTCTGAGGTTTTGACACGAATTACACCAATTTACCCGAACGACCATTGGTCATTGTCAATTGTTTATTGTTCACTGGCTTTGAATCCACTCAAAAATACCGCAGCCATAAACACCATAAAAAAGGCAAAGGGCAGGGAGGTGATGATGAGCAATTTCTGAACGGCGGTAAGCACATCAATATCCGGTTTGGCATTGCCGAGAAGAATAAGCGCCAAGGTGGCCAACAAAATAAAGATGGACCAGATAAGTCGGTGTTTCCGTTGCGGATTGGGATTGCCTTTGTCCGTGAACATGCTCAACACAAATACGGCGGAGTCCACCGAAGTGACCAAAAAACTCACCAACAATAAAATAGTGATGCCATTGAGCAGTCCCGAAAGCGGATATTCCCCAAAAAAGAGAAAAATGGAGGAAAACACGCTAGCAAATTCATTGTTGTAGCTACCCCAGCTTTCAATGATTTCAAAGGCTGAAGTGCCAAAAACCGAAAACCAAAAGAACGTCCCCAACGATGGTAAGATCAAAACCCCCAACAACATTTGCCGCAAGGTGCGACCTCGAGAAATTCGGGCGATAAAAATACCGGTAAACGGAGCCCAGGCCAACCAGAAAGCCCAATAATAAAATGTCCAATCGGTGAGGAATTCGATGCCAGGGTTGTAGCGCCCCACGGCAATGCTCATCGGAACAAAATCTATGAGGTAGTGGAACGAGGCCCTTCCGAAGGAAAGTAGAATATCCCCCATATTGCTATTGACAAACACAAAGGCCAATAGCAGCAGCGTCACCAAAATATTGAACTTGGAAATCCTTTTGATGCCCTTGTCCACCCCCAACCACACGGAGACAAACGCAATGGCGGAAATCAGGATAGCCAGCAGTAGGGTAACCATTACCCCAAACTCGGACTGAAACACATGGTTAAGCCCTCCGGTAATCTGGGCGGTACCCAACCCTATGGCGGCAATCAACCCGAAAACGGTGGTGATGATGGCCAGAATATCCACTGCGTTGGCCCGTTTGATGCCCTTGAATTTTTTCGGAATGGAACTGCTCACCAGTACTTTTTGGTTTTTGGCAAAGAGCGCATGGCCAATGATCAGAGCAAACAATCCGTAAAAGGCCCAAGCGGTAAAGCCCCATTGGTAAAAGGTGAACTCCAGTGCCAAGATTTCTGGAGTGGTGTTGGTGGCAATGGGTGGGTTTTGCTGCATAAAAACAGGTTCCTGAACGGCCCTGAGCAAAATACCGGCCCCCATGCCCGTGCTGTAGAGCATACTGGCCCACGCCCAGGTGGAATGCTCCGGTTTTTCGGTGGGTTGACCCAATTTGAGCCTGCCCCAGGGCGATACGGCAATGCCCAAGAGCAGCAGCACACAACCGAGACCCAGATACAGGTAAAAATACCCAAAGCGGCTCCGCACCCAGAGCGAGAGTACCTCAATGGATTGGTAGCTCCACTCCGTAAACAGGAACACCACTGCCGAAAACAGCAACAGCAGCCCTGTGGAGACCGCCAAGAGTGGGTTATGTTTTAGGAAGTTGTAAATGCCGTCCTTATTTTGTCATTCCGCACTTGATGCGGAATCCATTTTATCTTCCCGAAGATAACAGGAAATCCGCAATTAAGGCTGTCCCCTTGAGGGGACTTTAGGGGTGTTTTTGGTTTGACATGCCTGCCTGCCGCAGGCAGGGGACTTTAGGGGTGTTTATGGTTTGACAAGAATGGAACGAATTACTCGAATGTCACCGTCACCCTGAACTTGTTTCAGGGTCTTTTGTTTTGGGATGGGATGCCGAAACGAGTTCGGCATGACGCAGGATCTCTACTTGTCATTTCGAACGAATGTGAGAAATCTGTGAATTGGATGAGATTTCTCAATCGATGCGTTGCATCTCATATCGAAATGACTACATGCCGGCCTTGTCATCTTGAGCGGAGTCGAAAGGTAGACAAGGCATCTCGACTGCGCTCGATGTGACAGGATGGGCATTGCACTGTCCCCTTGAGGGGACCATAGGGGTGTTATTGCTAATTGTACATTGTGTATTGCAATAAGCATTATCGCGCAAGCGTGTAAGATAATTTGGTAAAAAAGTTTATATTGGGTTGATTTTTAATGTTTTAAATACTTATATACTGTTTAGCTCATTGTAGAGACCAAAATGTAAACAAACCCATATGAACCCAAAAGTTTGGATTAAAAAAATTGAATTTAGCGATAATACTGTGATAGAGTTTGACAAGAATGATATCATTGTAGTTGTTGGTCCGAACAATTCTGGAAAGAGCGCTTTACTGAAAGAATCTTCAAGTTTGTTAAGAACTAAAAATACTAACACTAAAGTTATTAAATCTATTGAATTTGATAAATATGGTTCATCCGATGAGGTATTGAAAATGATGGAGGATAATTCAATGGTTGAACATACTGATATGGACAGACCTTGGTATAATGGAATAGGATATAGAATTTATGGAGGTAATGTCAAAAGAATTTGGGAAAAATCAGGAAATGAGTTTGGAGATTTATCATTGATTTTTTCTAAAAACCTGACAACGGAAGCGAGATTGCAAGCTGCAAATCCTGCTCCAAATATTAAATTAACTTCCGAGGCGCCAAGACATCCAATTAACATCATCCAAAAGTCCGATACCTTGGAGAAAAAGTTTAATGGATACTTCAGGCAAGCCTTTGAGCTTGACTTAATAGTACATAGGAATGCTGGTAGTGAAGTTCCACTCTATGTTGGAATTGCCCCTGTAATTAAAAAGGGGGAAGATAGACTTTCAGAATCCTATCAAACCAAATTAGAAGAATTAGATTTATTACATGAACAGGGTGATGGAATGAGAAGTTTTGTAGGCGTCCTTTTAAATGCCTTTATAGGCAATCAGAGTTTGCTTTTTATTGATGAACCAGAGGCTTTTTTACATCCACCACAAGCAAGACTATTAGGAAAGATGCTAGCTAAAGATTTACCGGCCGATAGACAGTTATTGCTTGCAAGTCACAGTACGGACTTTCTAAAAGGTTTATTGGAAGGGAATTCAAACAACCTAAAAGTTATTAGGATTCAGCGAAATGGGAGTATTAACAATGTTAATACGCTAAATAGTGCAGAAATAAATTCCATTTGGGGAGATTCATTATTGCGGCACACCAATGTTTTAGATGGATTGTTTCATAGCAAAGTAATAATTTGTGAAAGTGATTCTGATTCAAGATTTTACTCCGCTATTCTGTCTACTGTAAATGAAAAAAAAGCAAAACCATATTCCGATACATTGTTCATTCAATGTGGAGGTAAGCACAGAATTCCTGTTGTCATAAAAGCGTTAAAAAAACTAAATGTTCCAGTATGTACGATATGTGATTTTGATGTTTTAAATGATGTGAATCCATTGAAAAGTATAATTGAAGAATCTGGTGGAAATTGGAAAGATATTGAGAAGGAGTGGAAAATTGTTAAAGCTGCAATTGAAGCTAAAAGACCAGAGTTAGAAACAAAAGAGTTAAAAGATGAAATTGATAGCATATTTGATTCAGTTTCTGAAAAAAATATGCCTAAGGAAAAAATTTCCGCAATTACTAAATCATTAAAAAAGGCTTCAGCTTGGGCTCATGCTAAGCAAGTTGGAGAATCATTTGTTCCCAATGGACAACCAACTCAAGCATATAAAAAACTGATAAAGGGTTTAAAATCTAATAATATATTTGTTGTAGAAGTTGGAGAGTTAGAGAGCTTTGTTAAATCAGTTGCAAATCATGGGCCAAAATGGGTTAATGATGTTCTTATTAAAGATTTAAAAAATGATTCAGAACTAGAAACAGCTCGAAAGTTTATTGAAGAGATATCAGAACAATAGAATTCTTTAGTTACTCTGTTGGTCAAATTTTAGAATACTATAAAGGCTTGTTTTTATATCTCAACCCCACAACAATCCCCCTCAGTGCAGCCACCACATTTTGCACTTCCTTTTGCTCAAAAGAACCTTCTTCCAAATAAAATAGCATTTCAATCCCATAATCCAGAATTTTAGCCAGTTCTTCGGGAGAACCGTAGGTATCTTCAACCCATTCCTTAAAAGTCTCGTCTTTTTCCATAATAGGAGCAAGAAAACCGTTTTTCGGCAACGGGTGCATGTCATATATGGCAAGAGGGGTAAATAGTTACGAGTTGCGGGTTTCGGGAAAAGGGTTAAAGGTTAAAGTGGGGAAACTAAAAACTCAACCCTTAAAATTACTCTTCCACAGTGAATTCCCGTATCGCTTGGTTGGGCTCCATAATGGTATGGCCTTGCCAAAACTCGGGGTCATAGGTGGGCATATAGGTGGCGCGGGCGGTCTTGTCCTCTTTAAACTCACTAAACTGGTCTTCGGGCACCACGGCTTGGTCAAACACCACCAGTTCCCATTTTTGGGTAGGGCTCATCCGAAAATCTATGTTCAGTGAGAGTTCGTTCTGCTTACGGCGACCCTTTACATGCTTGTTCTTTTCAATTACTTTTAGGGGGCGGTCCACGGCAAAGTAGCGGCCAAAGGTAAAGTCCATAAAGCGGAGGTCGTACTTGCCATTGGGCAGTTGGGCAAAGCGCATGGTGCCCTTGTAGAGCACTTCGCGGTAGGTAATGCCCAGCAGCCTAAAATTGCGCAGGCGCTCCGTGTTCTGCACATCCAGCCGCATAATGGCAAAGTCCTCAATATTGATATAGAGGCGGCCCTTGAACTCGGCACTGCTACGCTTGGGCTCAAAGTCGATGACATACACCCCGGCATCTTCTATTTCGGTATAGCCGGCGAGGGTAAACTCGTATTTCCGGGTTTTTGAGATGAGGTCCAGTTTGCTGTCCTCGTTGTAATACAGTTCGTTGAGCAGTTCCTTGAAAGCACTACGTTGGCTGTCCACCAGTCCGGAGTTTTTCTTTTTTTCAAGATTTTGCGCTAGCTCCTCGGCCTCTTTGGCCTGCTCTTTTTCCATGTCGCTAAGGATGGAATCTACCTGCACCTTTTGGCTAAAGATACCCGATTTGATTTTTAGGTAGGAATCTGGTTTAATGTTCTGCGTAAAAATCGTCTGCATGCGCTCGCCCAGTTCCTCAAAAGAGCCCACTTGGTTCTTGTCGTACAGATCGGCGGCCTTAATGATGTCCAGTTTGTACTTGCCGTTGTTTTTGTAGAGGTCGCCCAGACTTTCGGTGTAGTGGTGGCCATTTCTAGGGATGGATTGGGCAATGCTGTCCATGAGTTCCTTATTAAGCTCCGCAATACTGGATTTTTTAAAACCAAAGTCCACCTTGTTGATGGTGGCAAACTCGGACTGCCGCAAAAAGAAGCGTTGCTTTACGGGTGCTTTGTTGATGTTCTGCGGAACGCGTTCCACCATTTTCTCGATGATCTCGTCCACGTCCAGTTCCTTATCGAAGACATACACGCCACTGAGTTCAATGGCCTTGGGTTGAAGGAATACCAAACTGTCCTGCAATTGTGCCAGGGTGAACCCCTTTTTGGAGTATCCCATGGAAGAAATGTAGATGGAGTCGGGGGCAGCGGTTTCGTCCAACGAAAAACTGAAACGGCCTTCATCGTTGGTGATCACGCCCTTGTGCTCGCCATATTGGATGGTGGCATAGGGAATGCCTTTTTGGGTCTTGGCATCCACCAATTTGGAGCTGATGGTCTGGGCGGTCATGGGCAGCGCCATGAGGAAAAGTAACACGGGGAAGATCTTGGTGTTGGTCAAGGTCATCTGTTCGTTTTTGATGTAATTACTAAATAGACACTGCAAACTTAAAAAGGTTGCACATGGGTTAGACGAGCTGGGGAGGATTTTGTAACAGACGTGCTTTAGTCTTGTCATCTTGAGCGGAGTCGAAAGGTAGACAAGACATCTCGACTGCGCTCGATGTGGCAAATGTATGTCACCCTGAATTTATTTCAGGGTCTTATGCTTTGGGGTGGGATGCCGAAACGAGTTCGGCATGACGTTCGGTATTGTGCTATCCCCTTGAGGGGATTATAGGGGTGTTGTTAGTCTGACACTAATGACACGAATTCTCACGAATGTTCTTTTGTCATTTTGAAATGACGAATTACTCCCGCACAACCACAACCATCTTGTACACGTAATAAAGCGGAACCATACCATTGAGGACCCACAACCCAATGAGGAGCTGGACATCCCCTGCATCTATCCATCCTTTTATTCTAAGAAGGATGATACCTGTGGTCATCAAAAAGGCCATTACAAAACAGAAATTCATGACCGCCAACATGCGCAGGGCCAGCGAATAGAGTTTAGGGGCATTTTCTTCGGTCACTTTTACCGGATAGTTCATTAGCCACGGTTTTAGTTTGGTGGCAACGAGTCCCAGAGCCAGATAGAGTCCGGCACTGAGCATGGGAATGGCCCAAAGGGCGGATTTATGTCCGTAGCCATCCACCCTGCCTAGAAAGTTGAAATGGGTGGGAATGGTTTCGGGGAGGTCAGCATAGACCCCAAGAACCAGAAAAACATTGAAGGCCACCACCATCCAACCAGCCCGGTAGAGCAGTACATCTGCTTGGGAAGGTTTTACTTCGACTCGTGGATGTTTCTTGAACCAGTTCATAGATCTTCAATGGATGTTGGCGTATTATCCGCCTTGTGGTCCAACAATTTTTTAAAGAACCGTTGTATGGCCTTGGTATCTGATTTCACCTTAATGAAATAATGGTCCATATAAACGGAATGTATAGCACTATCGCCCTTGTACAGTTTTAATTTGTAATAGGGGATGATGAGCCCATATGTTTCCAATAAGGACCGAAACCGTACAATAATGCCCTTGGGGCGGATTTCAATATTACAGGAATTCAGGTTATTGTCCAAAATGAGCAGGTTTTGGATCTGCATACTGGTTTCAGTGATATGCAATTTTGGCGAACCAATTCCACCCATGGCAAAACGTTCTTTCAAGGAAAAGGGCTTGCCCACCGACTCATCGATTTTTCGGGTGATGTCCTTGTCAGAATAAGAAACGTTTAGAAGCATGCCTAAAAATACTCAAAATACTAACTATCTATAGGTCAATGCTTCGGGAAATATGTTACAAAAGGGCAAAAAATATGTAGTTTTGCGGGCTGAAACGCTTTTTAGATGAGTTTGCAAAACGATTTGGGCCAAAAGGTCAAGGATGCTGTAAAGGAACTGTACCAAGTTGAACTTCCCACGGTTGAATTTCAACCTACCCGCAAGGATTTTGAGGGGGATGTCACGGTGGTGGTTTTTCCCATGCTTCGTTTTGTAAAGGGCAATCCGTTGCAGATTGGGACCCAAATCGGGGACTATTTGCAGGAACAGGTGGCCGAGGTCGCCAAGTGCAATGTGGTGCAGGGCTTTTTGAACATTGTGATCGAGGACAGCTACTATCTCAACTTTTTCAATAGCATCAAAGATGAAGTGGACTATGGTTATGTGAAGTCCACCTCAAAAGATGCTATTATGGTGGAGTATTCGTCCCCCAATACCAACAAACCCTTGCATTTAGGGCATATCCGAAACAATCTTTTGGGCTATTCCGTGGCAGAAATCTTAAAGGCTTCTGGAAAGAAAGTGTACAAAACCCAAATCATCAACGACCGGGGCATCCATATTTGTAAAAGTATGTTGGCCTGGCAGAAATTTGGCGATGGGGAAACCCCAGAATCCTCCGGCTTGAAAGGTGACCATTTGGTGGGGAAATACTATGTGGCTTTTGATAAAGCATTTAAGAAACAGTTACAAGAAAAATTTCAAGAATTATCAGAGTTACTAAAAAATGAACTTGATAAGCAAGAACCATTTAACTTAAAAACAGCCATACATAATATTGATGAAGGATCTAATTATTACTCAATTTTAGGTGCGGCGATTAAAGATTTTTACAAGTTTGACAATAACATAGGAGAAGAGGAATTTAGGAAAGATAAAGTTTTATCTCAGTTCAGGGATATTGATTTTATGACAGAAGATGTTCCTTTAAAGGATTTGATTAAATCTAGAAATAAGTTTTTAAGCATTTATTCGAAAATTTATGGGGTTACTAGGATTGATGAGGAATTTACGGACAAGGATATTAGGATAGTAAGAAATATATTAGATGACAAGTTAACACCACTAGTTGAAATTCTGAAAGAAGCTCAAGAAATGCTCCGTAAATGGGAAGCTGGTGATGCTGAGGTCGTAGCTCTTTGGAAAAAAATGAACAGCTGGGTCTATGCCGGTTTTGATACCACCTATAAAAATCTGGGAGTTGATTTTGACAAACTCTATTACGAAAGCGATACCTATCTGTTGGGTCGGGATGTGGTGAAAGATGGCCTTGAAAAAGGGGTCTTTTTCAAAAAGGAGGATGGTAGTGTTTGGATAGACCTTACGGATGAGGGCTTGGATGAAAAAATCGTCCTTCGTTCCGATGGTACGGCGGTCTATATGACCCAAGATATTGGTACGGCCATCCAACGGGTAACGGATTTTCCGGATATCAACGGGATGGTATACACTGTGGGGAATGAGCAGGATTATCATTTTAAGGTGCTTTTTCTCATCCTGAACAAATTGGGCTATTCGTGGGCGGAACAATTGTACCATTTGAGTTATGGTATGGTGGACTTGCCCAGTGGGAAGATGAAGAGTAGGGAAGGTACCGTGGTGGATGCCGATGACCTTATCCAAAATATGGAAGAGACCGCAGAATTCATTTCAGCCGAATTGGGCAAATTGGAAGGCTATTCCGAAGAAGAAAAGAAAGGCTTGTACCGAACCATTGGTTTGGGTGCTTTAAAATACTACATCCTAAAAGTGGATCCCAAGAAACGGATTTTGTTCAACCCGGAGGAGTCTGTGGATTTTCAAGGGAACACCGGGCCGTTTATCCAATATACGTATGCGCGGATTCAGTCCATTCTCCGCAAAGCGGACTTTGATGTCTCGACTGCGCTCGACATGACATTTGAACTGCATGAGAAAGAGAAGGAATTATTGAAGGGAATCCAATTATTCCCCGAAACCGTGCAATTGGCGGCGGAGAACTTTAGTCCGGCTTTACTAGCCAATTACACCTACGATTTGGTGAAGGAGTTCAATTCATTCTACCAACAGGTATCCATTTTAGGGGAACCGGACGAGCAGAAAAAGCAATTTCGGGTGCAGTTGTCCCAAAAAGTGGGCGAGGTGATTCAGTCTGCATTTAGACTATTGGGCATTGATGTTCCGGAACGGATGTAACTCTTCTAACCCTCCGAGTTTTGACACTTGTCAAAGCTCACCTCCCTTATTGAGGGAGGAGCCTTGAGGGTTTTGTTGAAAATGTTCAGAGATTTCTAGAAGCACAGATTCCAGATTTTCAAATACCATTTTATTTTCAAACCGGATAACGGTAAAGCCAAGTTCATTCAATACTTCCGTTCTTTTACGGTCATATTCTTGTGCTTGTGGGGTAAAATGTACGGCTCCATCCAATTCTATCACCAATTTTTCAGCGGCACAATAGAAATCAACAATGTAATTTTTTATGCTATGCTGTCTGTTGAAACGTCTTCCGCATAATTTTTTGGCTTTTAAGTGTCGCCATAAAAATGCTTCAGCTGGTGTTAAATTTTCCCTGAGTTTTTTGCGGTAGGCCTGTAGTTCCTTTCGGCTGTGAATTCTTTTTTTCATCAATCCCATTTTAAAGCTCCCCTCTTTGCCCAAGAGGGGTGATTCGGGCTGACCGAATCGGGGAGATTGAGAATTACAATATATGCATTTAAAAACGCACCCTAAAACTTACATTGGGGGTAATGCCCAGCGAAACGCTTTCCACCGTTTCAATCTGGTTTTCATCATTTACCCGATAGTAGCGGTTGAGACTGTTTTTTCGATTGGTCATATTGAGTAGGGAGATCCCTGCATTTGCTTTGATGCCTCGCGTTAAGGCAAAACTATAAATGGCCGAGGCATCTGCCCTAAAGTATTCGGGAAGTCGACTGCTGTTAGGCGCTTCATAGTTGATTTGTGCAGGGAAAAAGGAAGTGTCCAGCGCCTCATCACCTTCCACAGGTTCTGTATAGGGTTTTCCTGTTCGGTAGTTGACCCCAACACTCAATTTTAGGTTTTTATAGGTATAGGTTCCCGCAAAGGTAATGGTATGTCTAATATCCAGATTGTTAGGGAAGCTATGGGGTACTATGGAATCAAAGGTATAGTCATTCTTGTTGTACGCATAGCTCAACCAAGTGCTATACCGGTCACCTCTTTTGTTGATGAGAAATTCAATTCCTTTTACATCATAACTGCCAATTTCCCCACTAAACTGATCTTGGTTCTGGAATCCTTGGGTACTTGTGCTGATACCGTCCACATTTTTATAGAAACCTTCAAGACCCACATAAAAATTGTTTCGTTCAAAGTTGATGCCCACAGAGCCTTGTTTACTTTGGGTTACGGGTAGGGTGTCATCATCAGATAGAATCCATCTGCGTTTTTCAATGCCCAGAAAATTCTGTTCCAAATCTATGACCTGATTGGTGGTCTGGCTCTTGAATTCTCCCAAAACCTCTGCACGTAGATAATTGGCCAGTCGAAAATTAAGGTTGAGACGGGGTTCCACCAAAAATGTATTGAAGGTGTCTAGGTTTTCAATGAAGTTGAACCGTGCCCCAAACTTGCCGATAAACTTATTTTCAAAGGAGGTATACTCAATTTCGGAATATGGGGCATGGATTCGGATAACTCCTTTAGTGTTGATGTCAAAATTAGGTTGATTAACAAACGCTCGGTTGATGATGCCCGTTTCGATATATTGAAACCCGTTGGTCCATTGCAATTGGTCTGAAACCTCATATTCTGTATTGAGCTTTACCGCCCTTTCATCCACACTATTTTTCTGATCCAACTGCCGTATTTGGTTGAACACGCTTTGACCATCCAAATTGTATTTGGAATAATACACATTTAGGCGGGAAGAGAATTGATCGGTCCATTGGCTCTGAAGCTGCCCTCCAACGGAAAGATTGGTTTGTTTCAGCAAACTGATAGTGGTTTCGTTGTCGGTCATGTTATTTTCCACATATCGTAGATTGTTGTTCAGGCTGATGGCACTCAACCTAAATTTATGGGCGTCATTGATATCATAAAACAGTTTTCCGGAAAAGTCGTAGAAATAGAAGTCTTCATCCCGGGTAATCTCATCATCTACGGCCACATTGTCTTCATCGGTTACCTCGCTGTCCTGAAAGGCGCGGTCAAAAAACTTATTATAGGTAGGGGTGTTCAAAAAATCCGTTGTGGATCTACGAGCGGAGAATTGGAAACCCAATTTGTCATTTAAGCGAAACTGGCCAAAAACATCCCCACTGATAAAATTGAATCCTGCACCACCTTCAAAACCATCAGCGATATGATTGCTGGTTTCCATTTGGATGACGCTGCTCACCCCATCGCCAAAATTGGCGGGTGTACCATTTTTAATTACCGAAATTTTATCCGTTAAATAGGGGTTGAAGGCAGAAATCAGCCCAAAGAAATGTCCGGATTGATACATTTTAATGCCGTTCCAAAGGATGAGGTTCTGGTCGTTTGTGCCTCCTCTTACGTTAATGTCGGAGACTGTCTCATCTATACTTTTAATGCCTGGAAGTGCTTGAACGGTTTGTAGGATATCGGGCTCAATGAGTCCGGGAAGAATACCAAACTCGGCTGTGTTCATGGTAATGCTGGCATCGGTTTCCTTAATGAGTCCCGTGGTCAGGAATTTGTATACGATGACTTCGTCCAATTGCTCGTAATGCTGGGCCATCAATATTTTTGGGCATCCGCCTTGTTGCAATAAACTTTCAACATTGACATACTTGGTAAGGTAACCCAAATACCGAATTTTGAGGGACGCATTGCGAGGAACATCATTAAGAACAAAAGAGCCATTTATATCTGTGGTTTGGGCAATGTTGGCTCCCAAGATTTCTATAGTTGCACCCGGAATGGTATTTTCCGCAAAATTGTCGAGCACACGTCCACAGAGTGTTACCGAGCGGAGTTTTGTCAATGTAAAGTAACGATCACTAAGTTTTTTGCTTTCTATTTGAAATTGGGATTCCACATAACCGAGAATATCATCCAGCGTCACCAAATTTTCAGGAACGGCAATGGAAATATCTTCCAAATCTTCATTGAGATATGAAAATTTGACATCAAAGCGCTCTTCCAAGGTTTTTATATATGGAATAAGACCCATGTGTTCTTGCTGTTTTTCTTGGGCATAATTTGAACAGAAGAAGAACAGCAAAAAAACCAAAAAGAGGCCAATTTGGCTATTGCGGTGTATTCCCAGCATAGAAAAGTACGTTATCACCCTCAACTTTATAGTTTGTGCGAGACGGGGTACTTATACTTTTTAACGCCATATTGAGGTCTGTGTTGCTAAAGGTACCTGTAAAAAGTAAATCAGTGTTTACATTTTCGGTCTTTACTTTGATGTTGTACTGTCTTTCCAACTCATTAAAGACATATTGAAGGGGAATACTTGCAAAACTACTTTCATTGTTCATCCAAGTGGGTTGATGACCATCGGGCTTGGAGGTATCCATGACTTTTCCATTAATAACCATAAAGGAAGTGCCCGCGGGCAATTTGGTCTCAGTGTTATTGTAGGCAACGCTTACCAATCCTTCATAGCAGGTGACCTCGAAGAACCCTTTTCTATTTTCTACATTAAACTGGGTTCCTAAAACGGCTACCGTACCGTGTTCAGTCTCCACCGTGAATTTTTTTCCTTTGGCCACCTTAAAGAACGCTTCACCTTTAAGGGTCACGTTTCTTTTTTTGTCCCAGTTCTTTTTGCTGAAGGATACCTCAGAATCTGCATTGAGGAAAATTTCGGAATCATCGGGAAGGGTAACCTCGGAACGTTCGGCAAATTCGGTGGTAATGGATTCGTTCAAGGTGTTGAGGTAAAAGTAGGAACCGGCAAGCAATACGGCAATAACAGCGGCAACCCGAAGGAATTTTTTGAAAGGGTTCAATGTAATGACCTTTGGGACTTGGCCCATGCGTCCTTCTTTTAGGCGCTCCAAACTTTGGTCCACATTAAACTCGGGGGCTTCCAAAGTGCTGGAAACCTCCTTGAGCTTTTTATAGGAAGCATACTCCTCGGACTTTTTAAATTCCGTGAGTTCTGCTTCGGAAAGCTCTCCGCTAAGCCATTTTGCCAAGTAATTTTCTTGCATGGTTTCTATGCTTTACTACCTTATAACAACTCTATTATAAAATACCCTACTTTTTCAATTTACAATTTTCAATTCACAGTAATTAATGGACTGTGGTTTTGATAATCGGTCATTGTAAATTGTTTATTGCTAACTGTCCATTGTCTTCATATTCCATCAATCTGCTCCCGCAAACTTTTTAGGGCCAGGTGCATCCTTTTTTCAATGGCTTTTACACTTACGCCTTCCATTTCAGCAATTTCCGCATATTTCTTCCCATCAATTCTATTGAGCAAAAAGGTGGTCCTTTGGTTCTCCGGTAATGCATTCAGGGCATTGTCCAGTTTTTCCTTGTATTCTTGCTCCTCCATCAAAAACTCTGGGGACAGATTGGAAGATTGGTCATCAACACTATTGGCGTATTTTAATCTGACCTTTTCGGCCTTTATTACATTTAAGTATAAATTATTTGCCACGGTGTATACAAATGATTTGGCCTTTTCAGGACTTACCTTGGCGCAGTTTTCCCAAAGCTTTACAAAGGCTTCCTGTACAGCGTCATTGGCCTTTTCCTCATTACCAAACTTGTAATAAATGTAGTTAAAAACCGTTTTGGAATGGGCCTTGAATATGGAACTGAAGACCTGATCTTCACATACGTTGCTCATGGGAAAGAATTTGTTTCCTCACCAAAGATATTTGAAAAAAATTAAGATTAGGTAGGGTTTTTTTTAACGGAGTTGTTTTAGAATTGAATTGTAACCCCAAAATTCAAATTGTTATGAAAAAGTTGATCAACAACTTAATGTATGCAGGGCTAATTCTTATGGCCCTTAATTTTACCTCTTGCCAAGATGAGTTCGAACAAGTAGGAGGTACCGATGAACAAGAGACTATCCAAGCGAATTCTTCAGTAGCTAAACTAATTAAGGAAACCTCTTCCCATGATGGTTCTTATGACAACATTGTGGATGGTGCCAGCTGTTTTGCCTTGCAATTTCCCTACACGGTGGAAGTCAATGGTATTGAGATCACATTGGACTCCAAAGAAGATTTGCACGCCATCGAAGAAATTTTTGATGAAGTTGATGGTGATGATGATATTTTGGAAATTTTCTTTCCCATTACCATTACATTGGCTGATTTTTCAGAAATCGTAATTGAAAACAAGGAACAATTGCTGGCCAAGGCCGAGGAGTGTTTTGAAGGTGGTGATGACGATGATATTGAATGTATTGATTTTGTTTACCCAATTACCCTTTTCACTTTTGATGTCGATTTTCAACAATCGGGTCAAGTAAAAATCGAGAGTGACGAACAAATGAGGAGGTTCTTTGCCGAACTGGAAGATAATGCCATCGTTAGCATTGAATTTCCAATAACGCTTAAAAAATACGATGGAACAGAAATCGTAGTTGAGAACAATGCCTCATTGGATATGGCACTTGGCTATGCGAAAAATGAATGTGATGAGGATGACGACAACGATTACAACGATGACGACTTCACCAAAGAACGCTTGGATGCCTATTTGGTGGAATGCCCATGGGAAGTTCGTGAGATGTATCGCGAAAATGTAGATCAGACCCAGCAGTACTTGGAGTACCTTATGGCCTTTAAAGAAGATGGAAGCGTAACCGTAAATGACCGTATAGGCAACACATTGCACGGTACATGGAGTACAACTGCCACAGACGCTGGCGTTCTTGTAGCTTTGGATTTTGATGTGTTGGTTGATTTTAATATTGAATGGTTGGTCTATGAGTTGGACGAGCATACCATCAAATTCTATAATGACAATGGCAACAAGATTATCCTAAAACAACGTTGCGATATTACTCCGGGAGAAGAACCCAACCCTAATATTTTGCGGGATATTCTTGGTGAGTGTGAGTGGATCATCAAAAAAGTCAAGAATCAAGGTGAGGAAATCGATAGACTCTTGGGCTATGAGTTCAAGTTCATGGCTGAAGGGGTGGTAACCTTGAGCAATGGTATCAATACTTCCGAAGGCACTTGGGAAATCGGGCTTAACAGTGAATTGGTGTTGTCACTAATGATTAATATTGGCGATGAACCTGGTGTAAGTTTTGAGTGGCCAGTTCGTGAACTTACAGATACTCGATTAAAGTTCGATATTGATGAAATCGGTTATGAATTGATTTTGCTCCGAGTTTGTGATGATAGTGCCAATGATGGCGACATCACCGAAATTAGAAATATAATGATGGGTGGACCCTGGAATGTGGCCCTCTACTCAGAAGGTGAAGTTAATTTGACCACAGAATTCAACGATATGGATTTCAATTTCACTACCATGCATCAAGTTGAAGTATCCGAATTGGGTAATGTAACCGCTGAAGGTTTGTGGAGAATACTTCGGGATTCAGAAGAAGGATTGAAGTTCTACCTCAACTTTGATACCGCAGGCAGTTTAGGTGAATTAACTGAGGATTGGAAAATAATTTCAGTTACATCCACTAGAATTGAATTGAAGGACGAGAGTGGTGATGGAACCATAGAAACCTTGGTATTCGAAAAACCATAATAAATTTTCCCCAATCTTTTTGATTTGAGAAGGACGGCTCTCCCCAAAGCCGTCCTTTTCTTTGTTATTATTCTTAACTTTGTCCTCCTTTTTAAAATGAAGAGCACCTATGTTCGATAATTTAAGCGAAAAACTGGATAAGGCACTCCATTCCCTCAAGGGACATGGACAGATAACCGAGATCAATGTTGCGGAAACCCTCAAGGAAGTTCGGAGAGCGTTACTGGATGCCGATGTCAATTTTAAGATAGCCAAGGAATTTACCAATAAAGTAAAGGAAAAAGCACTTGGTCAGAACGTGTTGACCACCTTGCAGCCGGGCCAGCTTATGGTCAAAATTGTAAAGGATGAGTTGACTGAACTCATGGGCGGTGAAACGGAAGGCATTGACCTTTCTGGGAATCCCTCAGTGATTTTGATGTCTGGTCTTCAAGGTTCTGGTAAAACTACCTTTTCCGGAAAATTGGCCAATTTCCTTCAAAATAAAAAGAGCAAAAAACCACTTTTGGTGGCCTGTGATGTCTATCGTCCCGCTGCGATTGACCAGTTACACGTAGTTGGTGAACAAATTGGGGTCGAGGTTTATTCAGATATAGAGAACAATGACCCTGTGGCCATAGCCAAGGCCGGGATAAAACATGCAAAAAGTTTGGGGTGCAACGTAGTAATCATCGATACCGCAGGTCGTTTGGCCGTGGATGAGCAGATGATGAACGAAATTGCCAATATCCATAAAGCGGTTGAACCGCAGGAAACCCTTTTTGTGGTAGATGCCATGACAGGTCAAGATGCGGTGAATACGGCAAAGGCGTTTAACGATGTCCTTAATTTTGATGGGGTCATCCTTACCAAATTGGACGGTGATACCCGTGGTGGTGCGGCCATTTCCATTAAATCTGTGGTGGATAAACCCATCAAGTTCATCGGTACCGGTGAAAAAATGGAGGCCATAGATGTGTTTCACCCTTCACGTATGGCCGACCGTATTTTGGGGATGGGCGATGTGGTTTCCTTGGTGGAACGTGCCCAAGAACAGTTTGATGAAGAACAGGCCCGAAAAATCCAGAAGAAGATTGCCAAGAACAAGTTCGGGTTTGATGATTTCTTGAGCCAGATTCAGCAGATCAAGAAAATGGGGAACATGAAGGACCTCATGGGCATGATTCCCGGTGCAGGAAAAGCATTGAAAGGCTTGGATATTGATGACGATGCCTTTAAGCATATTGAAGCCATCATTCATTCCATGACCCCTGATGAAAGATCTACACCATCCAAATTAAATGCGAGCCGTAAAAAACGAATCGCTGCCGGGAGCGGTACTTCCATCCAAGAAGTAAACCAATTGCTGAAGCAGTTCGAACAAATGAGCAAAATGATGAAGATGATGCAAGGTGGGGGCGGCAAAAAGATGATGCAGATGATGCAGAATATGAGATAACTTTAGTCAGAAGTCAGAAGTCAGAAGTCAGAAGTCAGAAGTCAGAAGTCAGAAGTCAGAAGTCAGAAGTCAGAAGTCAGAGACCAAAACCTAAAAACCAAAACCAAATACAAGACCATGGAAATCCTTGACGGGAAAAAAATATCGAACCAAATCAAAGAAGAAATCACCGTTGAGGTGGCCCAAATGAAGGAAAAGGGTGAAAAAATTCCTCATTTGGCCGCAGTTTTGGTGGGCAATGACGGTGCCAGTCTCACCTATGTGGGAAGCAAGGTGCGTTCCTGCAAAAAAATAGGTTTTGAATCCACTTTGATCCATCTTCCGGAAGAAACCACAGAAGAAGAACTGTTAAAGCATGTGGCCGACTTAAATGCCAACCCTGACATTGATGGGTATATTGTGCAGTTACCGTTGCCCAAACATATTGATGAGGAAAAAGTGCTCATGGCCGTAGACCCAGATAAGGATGTGGATGGTTTTCACCCTACCAATTTCGGAAAAATGGCCTTGGAGATGGAATCCTTTATTTCGGCAACGCCATTTGGTATCATGGAGCTATTGCGTCGGTACAATGTGGAAACCGAAGGAAAACACACCGTTGTCATAGGAAGAAGTCATATTGTGGGAAGACCCATCAGCATCTTAATGAGCCAAAAGGGCAAAGCGGCCAATTCTACCGTGACCCTTACCCACAGCCGAACCAAAGATATTGCCTCACTCACCCGTCAGGCCGATATTGTGGTCTCTGCTTTGGGGGTTCCCAATTTCTTAAAGGCCGACATGGTCAAAGACGGAGTGGTCATCATTGATGTGGGTATTACCCGAGTGCCTGATGATTCCCGTGAAAGAGGGTATTACATCACCGGTGATGTGGACTTTGAAAATGTAAGCAAAAAAGCATCCTACATCACCCCGGTCCCTGGAGGAGTAGGTCCCATGACCATCGCTATGTTACTTAAAAATACCTTGTTGGCCAGGGAAAGACACAAGGCAAATGCCTAGTCGTTATTTTCCTCAGCTTGGGTTTCCATCAAAAGAACCTCTTCTTCATCGTTGGGGGAAATGAAATCAAGGTCATTATCACCTTCATCATTGGTGCAGCTGGTTACGGCCATGGATGAAAACAGTACCGTGATCAATAGTAGAATAATCTTCATAATAGTACGATTTGGGGGCACTATTGCCTGTTCAACTTCTGTTATAACGATTTAGGGTTGTGATTCTTGTTTTTTAACCCAAATATTCGATAACTTACCTAACTGAAAATCAAGTAATATGGCCGCTAGGGTTAGAAATAAGGTAGCATGGGTGGTGTTTGCTTTTTTAGCCATTGGTATTGGCCTGTATCCTCTTTTGTACTTCTTGACTTCGGAGGAAATTGGACTTTTGGCCAGTAAATCAGAAGAAATATTGTCCAGTAAAGTTTGGAAAGGGGCCTTTTATGGGCATATCACCTTTGGTGGCTTGGCACTGCTCACGGGATGGTCCCAGTTCAGTCAAAAGCTTCGCTCCCGAAACCTGAACTTGCACCGAAATATGGGCAAAATTTATGTGATTGCCGCCCTAATTGGTGGCACTTGTGGTGTATATCTTGGTTTTTTTGCCACTGGAGGAATTATCCCAGCTGTTGGTTTTATCTGTTTGGGAGTTATTTGGCTTTACACCACTATCAGGGCGTATATCGCTATCCGCAAAAAAGACCTTTCATTGCACCAAGGCATGATGATTTACAGCTATGCAGCCTGTTTTGCAGCGGTAACCTTACGTATTTGGATGCCATTACTGATTATGGCCACGGGTCAATTTTTGGTGGCCTACAAGATTGTGGCTTGGCTCTGCTGGGTTCCCAATATGATATTTGCCTTTTTTTGGGTACGGCGAAAGGGACTTACAATAGACTGACTTATTTCGCAAATAACTGCCCCATATCCTTAAATGCCTTAAATTCAAGGGCATTTCCAGCGGGATCTAGAAAGAACATGGTGGCTTGCTCCCCAGGCTCCCCTTTAAACCGAATGTAGGGTGCAATGACAAAATCAATTCCTTTGTCCTCCATTTTTTTGGAAAAAGATTGAAAGGTATCCCACTCCAAAACCACACCATAATGGGGAACAGGTACATTTTTGCCATCCACGGGGTTGGTGTGCAAGGCTTCTTCGGATTTGGGTTTGTAATGAATCACCAATTGATGTCCAAAGAAATCAAAATCCACCCAATGGTCGCTGCTCCGTCCTTCTTCGCATTCCAGAACATCTCGGTAAAAAACGCGGCATTCATCCAAATTATGAACGGGGATGGCAACATGAAAAGGGGTAATGTTTTGCATGATGGATTTTTGCTGAAAATTAAAACATCTTTTTTAAGACTCCAAAAAAGAGATGATTTGGTTGTTCACATCTTCCTGGTGCATGGAATGGCCCAATCCCTCTGTGGTGACCAACTGGCTCCCTTCCCATTTTTTGTTGACCTCCGCAGAAGCATGGTAGGGTGTAATGGCATCAAACCTATCATGGAACAATAGTCCTTTTTTGCTGTTGGTTTCCGCAAATCTTGAAGTGGAAAATTCACGGATTTTAAACCCAAACCTATTTTGAATATAATTATCCAAGACCTTCATCACACGGTCATTAAAACGCAGTAGGTCTTGATAATGCTCCATAATTTCGTGAAACTCGGAAGGCGATCCAATAAGAATCATTTTTTCCACTCCGGGATTTGGGTTGATGTATTCATTATACATTAAAGTCATCCCTCCAACCGAGTGGCCAACAAGGTGTTTCGGGTTGAATTTTTGCACCATGTGATGAACCGCTTTTTCATACAGTGGAACATGTAAAATTTTTCCAGAGGAATAGCCATGTGCTGGGGCATCAAACGCAAAAATGTTGAAATTGGCCTCCCCGAGTTTTTTGATAAGGTTTCGCCATCGGAACGTATTGCTTTCCCAACCATGTACCAATAAAACAGTATCCTTTTCACCTTCCCAGTGGTAGGTTTGAATCTGAAGGTTCGCAACATGCTCAACAGAATGTTTGGCTTCTTTCAAATAATCTTGCTGTTGGGGTTGAACACGACCCTTACGAACCGTACAAAACAGATGAAAGGCCTTATTGGCCGCTTTTTTAGGGGCAAAAAGAGTATAAAGGTTAAAATATTGGCCGTAAGCCAATGGAATTATTTTGGTCAGGAATTTTTTCATTTGGTTACTTTTTGTAACTTACTCTTTAAAGGTTACCAAAAATACATATTCATTTTAGAAGATAAAAGAAGTCACCTTAACAAAACTAAGTAGACCTATGGAAACTGTTACTGAAAATCAAGAAGTTAGAACGGCAAAAAAATTGGAGAAAATGTTCGGACACATAGACTTCAGGAACCCACCTGAGCTTTGCCCGGTACGGGATGTCATGTCCGTGGCCTCTGACCAATGGAGTACCTTGATTATTTTATGGCTGGGTTATTTTCCTGTACTTCGTTTTAACAAACTGAAAAAATATGTGTACGGTATTTCCAATAAGGTGTTAAGTCAACGGTTAAAGGTACTTGAGGCCGATGGCTATATTTCCAGAAATGCATACCCCGAAGTACCCATTCGAGTGGAGTACAGCCTTACCGAGTTTGGACAATCCTATGTGGAAAAATTACTGGAATTGACCGAATGGATGCAAGAAAACAGTCCAAAGGTATTGGCCAATCGGGAAAAATACGGATTGCTCTAATCCTGAATGCGATTCCAAATATCCAGATACATTTTCCAATTACCGTCCTCTTTTTTCCAAACGACCACATATTTCCCCCTCCAATTGGCAATGGAACCATCCTTATTTTCCGATTTTCCCTCAAAATATCCATAATCGTGTGCGTAGTCTCCAAGAAAAGTAATTTCCAAGGGGATTATTTCATGATGTAGAATTTTGGTGCCTGCTCCCAACATCCATCGCCCTTTAATAGCTTCCCTTCCTGCTATGATATCAGCATTATTTGGAAAAATTTTGGCATCTGCGGTGTAGCTGTTGGCTATGGTTTCAAAATCACCATTTATATATGCTTTGGAAAATGCTTTTGTGGCCGCAATGATTTTTTCCTTTTCATCGGGATTGGATTGTGCGCATACTA
Organism: Muricauda sp. MAR_2010_75; assembly: GCF_000745185.1. Classification (NCBI taxonomy): domain Bacteria; kingdom Pseudomonadati; phylum Bacteroidota; class Flavobacteriia; order Flavobacteriales; family Flavobacteriaceae; genus Allomuricauda; species Allomuricauda sp. MAR_2010_75. The sequence goes on along the minus strand of NZ_JQNJ01000001.1, from coordinate 628,203 downwards.
CAACAGGAAGTAGGGCAAAAACAAGAAATAGATTTTTCATTGGAATGGCTTTAGGCCATAATTTAACCAAATGAAAAAGGCTTATACTGCTGTTTAGCAATAAATTAACATCTTATTCCCAACCCAACATCAAGTACTTTATTTTGGCTTCATCGGGTATTTGCACCGCTTCAATATTTGATGTGGAAAAACGAAGATTGCTCGGAAGTTCTTCCTTGTCTATAGTAAAATAGAGGTTACTTTCCTTCGGAAAAACCACAATGCTGTTTAAAGTGGTCACTATTTTTTTGATGGTATACTGTTTTTGAATGTCCTTGAAGGTGCTTTGCAATCCAATACCCTTATTTGTGGTGTAGCGTTTGTCCAATATTCTGATATTCTCAATGGTTGGGATGCTATCTGTATTCGAAGTCAGGGTCAACAAAGGTTTGCCGCCTTTTTCAAAGACTTCAATCTTTTTTGATGTTGCCCCAAGATTAAGGTTTGTGGTATCCTTTACAATGGAATCGTTAACAAAGAGGGTTTCCAATTCGGAAACGGGTGATGTTTTTAATAGCGGCCCCACACTATCCTCCGTAATTAGAAAAGGGGTGTTTTTTTCACAGGATTGTACAAAAGCCAATAAGCAGGCCAAGATGGCAACGGTATTTATTTTTTTCATAGAATTATTATCGAATCACTTTTTTTAATACCCCAAGCACGCCACGTATGAAGGTTGCGCTGGTGAGTACCTTTACCACGGGGTTCATTCGGGTACTTCTTCTGGTTGATGTTGATCTTCGAGAGGAGGTTTGTTCTTTTTCTTTTTCAGCTTCCCGTTCTGCTTTTTCAATTTTATCATTCAAGATTTCATAGGCACTTTCCCGATCAATTTCCTCATTGTATTTTTTGATCAACTTGGATTTTCCAAGCGTCTCTTTGAGTTCGGCTTCGGAAAGAATGTCCATTCGGCTCATGGGAGCGCGCATCATGGTGGCGGCCAATGGGGTGGGTCGTCCCTTTTCGTCCAAAGCGGAGATCAAAGCCTCTCCTGTTCCCAAGGAGGTTAGAATTTCAGCCGTATCGTAGAACTCTGTAATGGGATAGTTTTGCGCTGTAAGTTTTATGGCTTTCCGGTCTTTGGCCGTGAATGCCCGTAGGGCATGTTGCACTTTTAACCCCAATTGGGCTAGGACATCGTCTGGAACATCCGTAGGGTTTTGGGTGACAAAATAAAGACCAATTCCCTTAGAGCGAATCAGTTTCACAATGCTTTCAATCTGATCCAATAAAGCTTTGGACGCATTATCAAAAATTAAATGAGCTTCATCAATAAAAAGGACCAACTCAGGCCGTTCACTGTCTCCTTGTTCGGGAAAAGTGGAATATATTTCGGCCAAAAGGCTCAACATAAAAGTCGAGAAAAGTTTGGGGCGGTCTTGGATATCTGTCAAGCGAATGATATTCACATAGCCTCTTCCATTTTCATCAATCCGAACCAAATCCTCCACATCAAAGGACTTCTCTCCAAAGAAAAGCTCAGCACCTTGCTGCTCCAGTTCAATGATTTTTCGCAAAATAGTGCCCGTTGAACTAGTGGAAATTCGCCCATACTCGCTCTGGAACTCTTCCTTGCCCTCGCCAGTGGCATATTGGAGTACTTTTTTAAAATCCTTCAAATCCAAGAGCGGAAGTTTGTTGTCATCGCAATATTTGAATACCACGGCCACAATCCCTTCTTGGGTCACGGAAAGGTCCAGTATTCGGGAAAGCAAAACAGGTCCAAATTCGGAGACCGTGGCCCGCAAGCGAACTCCATCCTGTTCGGAAAGGGACAAAATCTCCACAGGAAAACCTTTGGCTTCAAAAGGCAGTCCTATTTTTTCGTGTCGTTCATCAATCTTGGGATGGCCCGGGCTGGGCTGGGCAATGCCGCTTAGGTCACCTTTAAGGTCCATCAACAACACAGGGATGCCTTTATCGGAAAGATTTTCGGCCAAAACCTGAAGGGTCTTGGTTTTTCCAGTTCCCGTGGCCCCGGCAATAAGGCCATGTCTGTTAAGGGTTTTTAGGGGCACCTTCACGTAGGCATTGGTAATGGTCTCACCATCCAACATTCCGGCTCCCATAGTGATGTAATCCCCTTTTGTGGCATAGCCTTGCTCTATATGTTCAAAGAATTTTTCTTTGTTGCCCATCACATCTAATTTCCGATAAAAATAGGGTAATTTTAAGCAAATCTAAAAACCCTGTCATGAAACCTTTTCAATACATTTTGCTATTGGTCTTTACATTGGGAACAATAATGTTTGCCCATGCCCAAGAAGAAACTGAAATCATTTTCCACAAATCCCATGAGGCCAAAAAGCAGGATGCACCCTTTAGTGATGCGGTGCAGGCTGGGAATCTGTTCTTTTTGGCCGGACAGATAGGAATGGACCATTCCACCCGCACCTTGGTTGAAGGTGGCATCCAAGCCGAAACCAAACAGGCCATTAATAATATTGAAGCTGTTCTGGCCCAACACGGTATGAAATTGGACAATGTGGTAAAATGTACCGTTGTTTTAAGCACTATGGAAGACTTTGCCAGCTTTAATGAGGTTTATATCCAATACTTCACCAATAAACCGGCTCGCACCACTTTTGCGGCAAGTGGGTTGGCCAGGAATGCCAAAATTGAGATAGATGTTATCGCCGTAAGGTAATGCATTCTGGAAAATGCAATAATCCATTGAGGCAACGTATCTTTGCGCCATGGTAAAAGACAATGTGATGGATTTGGTGGACAAGGGCTTGATGCTTCCTTTGATGGAAGAGTTCTACACCATTCAGGGAGAAGGATATCATAAGGGAACAGCTGCTTATTTTATTCGGGTTGGCGGCTGTGATGTGGGATGTCATTGGTGTGATGTGAAGGAAAGCTGGAATGCGGAGACGCATCCACCCACTGCCATTGAAAGCATAGTTGAAAATGCAGCAAAATATTCCGATACCATTGTAATTACGGGTGGAGAGCCCTTGACCTGGGATATGGGCCCCTTGACTACTGGGTTGAAGGACAGGAATTTGCAAATACATATTGAAACCTCTGGAGCGTACCCGTTGACGGGAACTTGGGATTGGATTTGTCTTTCCCCAAAGAAAAACAAGCTTCCGGAAGAAGACATTTACCAAAAAGCCCATGAACTTAAAGTGATTGTCTACAATAAACACGACTTTATTTTTGCTGAGGAACAGGCGGCCAAAGTCAACAAAGATTGTCTTCTTTATCTGCAGCCTGAATGGAGCGTTCGGGATAAGATGGTTCCTTTGATAGTGGATTATGTTATGAAACACCCCAAGTGGAAGGTTTCATTACAAACCCATAAGTATTTGAATATTCCCTAGATTTTCGGGGAACTAACGACCACCATTGCTTTGAAGGTCTAAAAGGCACTCAGAATCCAGTTCAGGGATTGTGGCCAGACCTTTTGAAGCATTACTTTGCATTGCCTTCAATAAAGGTCCACCGAATTGAAGCTCGGCACGCATTAGGCAACCATCTGTTGTGCAGTGGCTATCTGCATCTGGATCTTCATGTTCATTGATGGCTGGGGTTCCTAAATTTACTAGACCTAATAAATGTCCAAATTCATGGTTTAAAGTGGCAGCTTCAACATCGGCAACCGATACAAAAGAGCTGTTTCCCACCAAATCTCGTATGGTTGCTTCGTAAATGACCATGGAAGTATTTTGGTACACGGCACCTAAGGTAACCGTGTCTTCACTTTCATCATCGTTTTCAGTGGGGGCATCAGCAAAATAAATGTACAGGGCCAAGGTAGATCCGTCATTGTAGGCAGTTCGGTTTTCTTTCTCCAAATTCGCAATTTCGTTAAGGGTAAGGGTTTCTTCATTGGGAGAAGGAAGTTCTTTATAGATAAACGTAATATCTTCCTTAAAGGTGCGTGCTGTTATGAATTTCTCAAAAGTTGTGACAGCTTGAATTGTAGGTTGAAAACCAGAGACATAAGCAATCTCTATCAATAAATTGTCAAAATTTGTATTGGCCAGGAAGTCTTCTGCCGATGCTCCCGTACCCAAAAGATTGGCAGATTTGTTAACTTTTGAAGTTGGATTTTCATCAGTTCCTGAATCTTTGGAACAACTCAAGAGCAGTCCAAAGGCAATTAGGGAGTAAACAGCGATTTTCTTTTTCATAGCAATCGATATTGTATAAAACGTTCCATTTCAGAAACTAGTATCAGTTTTTTGTCACTCTGGCCAAATAATCAAAGTGTTCGCCCTCCATAATCAGTTCACAATCAAGATTATTGGCCCAACACGCATTTTGCAAGGTATTGAAATCCACATAAAGCCAGTCGAATGGTTTACCTTTTTCACCCTTATATTCCATGGTAAAGGTAACTTCACCATAATACCTATCATTGTTGGGGATCCAATAACCGCCATCTTCATCTTGTTCAAACATATAGATGATATCGCTGGAATCCAACAAAATTTGTCCATTGGATCGCAATAATGAGGCCAAATGCCGCAAGAAAACATCCAAATTGGACAAAGACCCTGCCAACCCAATGCCATTCATCAAGAGCAGCAAGGTATCAAATCTTTCATTATCATAGCTCATAATGGAGCTGTTTACCAAGGATTTCAGGCCTCGTTCACTACATACTGAAATTGCACCTTTGGAATTGTCAAGAGCGGTAACTTCAAGTCCTTTGTTTTGAAGATAAAGTGCATGATTTCCTGCACCGCAACCGATATCCAACACTTTTCCCTTAGCCAGTTTTAGGGCCTTTTGTTCCAATCTGGGCATTTCATCGAAATTTCGGAACAAATAGGGAAGTGGAATTACATCCTCTTCATCCAAAGAAGAATAGGTCTTAATATCTTCAGAATAGTTGCCGTGGTGATAGTCCACCAAGGCCCTGCCAAGAATATCCGCCATGTTTTTAGTGATAATCAGCAACAAAGGTGTGACTTTAATCGCAGAATACGATTTAATTGGATTCACTTTTTTAAGTTTGTCCCCTATGGAGCCGGAATTGGAACAACTGCCCCAAAAGGCGAAAGAGAAGCATTCGGAGAACAAAAAGTTCTTTGCCAAGCTCAAAAAACGTCCACCAAAGGATTTGGACTATACCATGCAGGAACTCCACCATGCGGAGTTTGAGCGAACCGACTGCTTAACCTGCGCCAACTGCTGCAAGACCACGGGACCCTTGTTTACCAATACGGACATTGAGCGAATTGCCAAGCATTTTAGAATGAAGCCTTCGGAGTTCATTGATCGGTATCTCAGAATTGATGAGGACAAAGACTATGTGCTACAAGAAGTGCCTTGTACATTTTTGGGAGCCGATAACTATTGTTCCATCTATGAAGTGCGGCCCAAGGCGTGTCGAGAGTTTCCCCATACTGACCGAAAAAAGTTTCAACAAATCAGCAATCTTACCCTAAAAAATGTGGCCATTTGTCCTGCGGCCTTCAACATAGTGGAGGAGATGAAAAAAAGAATAAAGATGTGATGATTTCTTATATTTGAGTTTATGGAACAGGTCATTGCCTACTTTGAAACCATTCCCTCTTGGCACCGAAGTCTCATTTTGGTTGGCGGAATCACTTTTTTTTGGATTTTGGAAGGAATTATGCCGCTTTTTAGCGTTCCCTATAAAAAGTGGAGGCATTCTGTTCCCAATTTTTTCTTTACGCTGACCACCATCATCATCAATTTTCCATTGGCTTTTTTGTTGTTGAAAACCTCGGATTGGGCCATGGAAAACCAATTTGGAATCATCAACTGGTTGCCCGAAATGCCTTTGTGGCTTTATGTACTGCTCGGGGTTATGTTTTTGGATTTGATTGGGGCCTATACTGCACATTGGGTGGAACATAAGATAAAGCCATTGTGGATGGTGCATTTGGTGCACCATTCCGATCATAATGTGGATACCACTACGGCCAATAGGCACCATCCGTTGGAAAGTCTGATTCGCTATTCCTTCACCTTGATTGGGGTTTTTATCGTAGGTGCACCCATTGGAATCATCATGCTGTACCAGAGTTTATCGGTGGTGCTTTCGCAGTTCAACCATGCCAATATTCGACTTCCTAAAAAAGTGGACAACGCCATTAGCTGGTTTATTGTAAGTCCGGATATGCACAAAGTGCATCACCATTTTAAATTACCCTATACCGATTCCAACTACGGGAATATTTTTGCCATTTGGGACAGATTGTTCGGAACGTATATGACTTTGGATGTGGACAAAATTGTGTATGGTGTGGATACCTTCCCCGATGAAAAGGAGAACAGTAGCATCAAAGGTTTGCTAAAGCAGCCCTTTCATAAGTACAGAAGACCAACGACTGAAGGCTAAAGGGTCATTTCAAAATGAGATGTACCCGTCGTCTATTGAAAAATCACTTTTTCTAGACCAAGCACAAGCTTCAAGTTCAAAAGCAAAACCAAAGATTCTTCGCTCTGCTCAGAATGACAAAAAAGAACATTCGAGCCATTCGTAAAATTCGTGTCGGGATACAGGTTAATTATAGATTAAATATTTTACTCTGATTGTTTTAAAGGCCTCCAAGTCCTTCTGCCAAGTCGCTTTTATCTCCGCTTCGGAAAGTCCGGATTCAATTTGTTGCTGTAAAAGTGCTGTGCCCGCATGTTTGGTAAAGCCACTGGTGAGGAAAAATTTGGATTTGTCCAAGGTGTTTTGGTAGGCATCGATCACCCACTTTAGGGAAACCTCATCCATCCGAGGAGAATTTGATAAGTCTTTTCCAAAACAAGTTTTTCCTTCCTCTTTAGGATTTTTCGAGCCAAAATTGGGCTCAGGAATATAACTGAAATCATATTTGGTACTATCCATAAAGGAGGCTCCATATCGTTGAAATTGGTATTCGGTTCCTCGGCCTGCGTTTACATTGGTACCTTCAAATAAGCCCAAACTGGGGTAAAGTGTAATGGAGACATCATTCGGTAAGTTGGGCGAGGGGCGAATGGGGAGATGATATTCAGACTCATGGGTGTAGTTTTCCAATTGGACTACGGTCAAATCTGCTTTTACTCCATTTTCCAGCCAACCTTCACCATTAAGTAGTTGGGCATATTCCCCAATGGTCATTCCATAAACCAAAGGAATAGGGGTCATCCCCAAAAAACTGGTGTTTTCCTTTTCCATCGTTGGACCATCCACATAATGCCCGTTGGGATTAGGTCGGTCCAATACGATAATGGGTGTGTTGTGCTCCGCACAGGCCTCCATCACCAATTGTAGGGTGGCAATGAAGGTGTAAAACCGAACCCCCACATCTTGGATGTCAAAAACAACCACATCGAGTCCATCCAAAAGCTCTTGGGAGGGTTTTCGGTTTTTTCCGTACAATGAAATAATGGGAATTCCCGTTTGGGCATCCACACCATCCTTTACATGTTCCCCGGCATCGGCCTGACCGCGGAATCCATGTTCTGGAGCAAAGACTTTTTTCACATCAACATTAAGCGATACCAAAGAATCAACCAAGTGTGTATACCCTTGGTCATTAAAAATCGCACTCGTTGGATTGGCCACGATTCCAATTTTTTTGCCTTTCAAAAGGGGAAGGTAGTTTTCGGTTCGATTGGCAGCTACTACGATTTCTAAAACGGTATCTTTTGAGGGTTCACTAGACAAGGATTTTGGTTCTTTTTGCTGTCCCTTGCAGGAAGAAAACACTAAAACCAACAATAAAAATGTACTTTTGAAAAGAGATAAAATGGGCATCCGTTGAATTTAGAACTGTTTATTGCCAAACGCCTGATTACAGGGAAGGAGCATAAAATTAGTGTTTCCGCCCCTATAATAAAAATTGCCATAGCCGCAATCGCCATTGGTGTGGTCATGATGCTCATTGCCATTGCCACAGGTGTTGGCCTTAAGCGCAAAATCCGAGAAAAAGTTGCAGCGTTCAACGGTCATATTCAAATTTCCAATTACGATAATAATACTTCCGATGTTTCCATATCTCCCATTGACCTAAACCAAGATTTTTATCCGGAGTTTACCAATGTGGATGGGGTAAAGCATGTTCAGGCTGTGGCCACCAAAGGTGGAATCATCCGTACAGAGGATACTTTTGAAGGAATTTTGGCCAAGGGTGTGGGCAAGGATTATGACTGGTCGGCGTTTGCGGAATATATTGTTGAAGGTAGGTTGCCCGATTATTCAGGAAAGCTCAATGAAGAAGTATTGCTGTCCCAAATGATGGCCAATAGACTGCAATTGGGCGTTGGAGACACTTTTTTTTCTTTTTTTCTGAAGGATGGGGATGCATCCAGACCCCCGAACACCCGAAGATTTGACATTGTAGGCATCTATGATAGCGGTTTTGAGGAGTTTGATGCCACCTATGTCTTTGTGGATATTCGACATATACAACGCATGAACCAATGGGAAGAAGATCAAGTGGGCAGCTTTGAAGTTTTTTTGGATGATTTTGACCAATTGGAGGAAAAAAGTGATGAGATTTATGGAAAAACAGTCTCCAGTTTGGATACCCAGAACATCAAGACCAAATACTACCGCATTTTTGAATGGATAGGACTGTTCGATTTCAATATCGCTCTCATCATTGGAATTATGATCATTGTGGGGGGCATCAACATGATTACGGCCCTTTTAGTATTGATTTTGGAACGTACCCAAATGATTGGGATTCTAAAAGCACTGGGGTCGGCCAATTGGAGCATTCGAAAGGTGTTTTTGTACAATGCCGCCTACTTGATTGCCATTGGTTTACTATGGGGGAATGCCTTGGGATTGGGGCTCCTTTTTATTCAAGACAAGTACCGAATGTTCAAGTTTCCCAATCCAGAGGAGTACTATATTGATTACATACCCGTCTATTTAGATATTCCTACTGTGGTTATCCTAAATTTGGGCGTAATGTTGCTTTGTCTGCTGATGCTCTTGATTCCTTCGTACATCATTACCAAGATAACCCCCGTGAAAGCCATAAAGTTCGAGTAAGGATTTTAAAATCAATAGAACTAAGCAAAGAGTTTAACCTCTCTTGGATTCAATTTAACATCCATAAAAGGTATCTTTATAGCAATGGAATACGCAGAAAACATATTGGGTACCATAGGGAATACCCCTTTGGTGAAAATGAACAAGTTAACGGCGGATTTACCTTGTTTGGTCTTGGCCAAGTATGAGACTTTCAATCCGGGAAATTCGGTGAAGGACCGTATGGCCCTGCAAATGGTGGAGGATGCCGAAGCAGCCGGGATTCTAAAACCGGGTGGAACCATTATTGAAGGAACCTCGGGCAATACGGGAATGGGGTTGGCCTTGGCCGCAGTGGTCAAAGGGTACAAAATGATTTGTGTGATCAGTGATAAACAGTCCAAGGAAAAAATGGATATTCTAAAAGCCATGGGAAGTGAGGTTCATGTATGTCCTACCGATGTGGCTCCTGACGACCCGCGTAGCTATTATTCAACTGCAAAACGTTTGTCCACCGAAATTCCCAATTCGTGGTATGTGAACCAATATGATAACCCTGGGAATACCAAAGCCCATTATTTGAGTACCGGCCCCGAGATTTGGAATCAGACCGATGGAAAAATAACCCATTTTGTAGTAGGTGTAGGTACCGGTGGAACCATATCGGGCGTTGGCAAATATCTCAAAGAGAAAAACCCTAATATTAAGGTTTGGGGGGTTGATACCTTCGGTTCTGTTTTCAAAAAATACCATGAGACCGGAATTTTCGATGAAAATGAGATATACCCTTACATCACTGAAGGTATTGGGGAGGACATCTTGCCCAAAAATGTGGATTTTGATATCATTGATGGCTTTACCAAAGTCACTGATAAAGATGCCGCTATCTATACCCGCCGTTTGGCCCGAGAAGAAGGCATGTTTTTGGGAAATTCCGCAGGGGCGGCCATCAAAGGAGTACTACAATTAAAGGAACATTTTACGAAAGATGATGTGGTGGTCGTGCTCTTTCATGATCATGGAAGTCGGTATGTAGCCAAAATATTCAACGACGATTGGATGCGGGAGAAGGGATTTATCGATTAAAAATTGATAAATTCGGGTCAAAACAGAACACTATGCCCGTCAAGTACCTTTTTACCACCCTAACGTTTTTGCTGGCCCTTTCCATCACTGCCCAGAAACTTTCCAGAACCGAGAAAAAGATTGTCGCTTCCATAGAAAGTAGCAATGCTGAAGCCATCGATTTTTTAAAAAAAGTGGTCAACATCAATAGTGGCACTTTAAATGCCAAAGGGGTCAAGGAAGTTGGGATGGTATTTAAGGATGCCTTTGATAATATTGGTTTCGAAACCAAATGGATAGAAATGCCCAGCGAGATGGGCCGGGCAGGCCATCTTTTTGCTGAAACTTCAGGAAATAAAGGGAAAAAACTATTGCTCATTGGGCATTTGGATACGGTTTTTGAGGAAGATAGTCCTTTCCAAACCTTTGAAATGGTCAATGATAGTATTGCACATGCTCCTGGCGGCAATGATATGAAAGGAGGTGATGTCATTATGTTATATGCCTTAAAGGCTCTGCAAGAGAATGGATTGTTGAAAGATGCCCAGATTATTGCTGCATATACTGGGGATGAAGAGAGTACTGGAAAACCCTTGTCCATTAGCCGTAAGGATTTGATTGATGCCGCAAAGCGAAGTGATATTGCTCTCGGTTTTGAAACTTCCACGGGATTTAATTATGCTACAGTAGCCCGAAGAGGAGCTTCTGGTTGGGAAGTGGAAGTTGAGGGAAAACGTGCCCATTCTTCTGGAATTTTTAGTGAAAACACTGGAGCTGGTGCCATTTTTGAAATCTCCCGTATCCTTCATGAATTTTATACCGATGTGAAGGGTGAAGACCTTTTGACTTTCAATCCAGGAACACTTTTGGGAGGTACTTTTGTGAATTTTGATGTATCAACGAGCAAAGGCGACGTATTTGGAAAAACCAACGTGGTTGCCCAAAAAGCAATGGTTCGTGGAGGACTCCGATTTATTTCCGAAGAGCAAAAGGAGAGAGCCCGGGCAAAAATGCGCGAAATTGTTGACCAAAACCTGCCCAAAACTTCAGCCACCATAAGCTTTACCGATAGTTATCCGGCCATGCAGCCTACCGAAGGGAATATGCAATTGTTGGAGACCCTGAACCAAGTGAGTCTCGATTTAAAACGAGGCGAAGTATTGGCCTATGATCCTGGGAAAAGAGGTGCCGCAGATGTGTCCTTTGTGGCGCAGTATGTGGATTGTCTGGATGGATTGGGGACTATGGGTTCAAATGCCCATACTCCTGAGGAAACTGTCAATCTAAATACCATTGAAGCCTTGACCAAACGTACCGCAATTCTAATTTACCGATTGATCAATACCAAATCATGATTGAACTTAAAAATGAACAAGCTACCGTAGGCATAGACGCTGGAGAGTTGGTAAGTTTTGTGGTCGATGGGCATGAGTTTATCCATCAAAAGGGGAGTCCGGGCTGGAGAAGTTCCGATACGGAAATGTTTCCCATAATTGGTCCGGTAAATGAGGCAGGTTTCAATGTTCAGGTGCCGAGGGGCAATGCCATTCAAGATCAGCACGGACTGCTTCGGGAGTTGGAATATGAACTGCGTTCCCGGACGGAAGATTTGGCCGTTTTTGCAAAGCACTATAAAGCGGGAACCCCTATAAAGAATTCAAAATTTCCCGAAAAGTCACCTAAACAATGGCTCATGTGGCCCTATAGTTTTGGTTTTGAAAAATCATTTTCCTTGCAGGACCAAACCTTGGAAATTAGGTTTACCATTTCCGGGGAAAGGGATATGCCCTTTATGTTGGGATACCACCCGGCCTTTAAGCTTCACTCAGACAGCCCAACCCTAATTGCCAATCGGCAGGAAATTTCTTTGGATGCCATTTTGGAAGTGGGGAGCAGGGCTTTACAAGTGGAAAACTGTACTTCCATTACCTTAAAAGACGAGAAAGAAATTGCGATTGAAACTGAAGGGTTTGGACAATTTATGTGCTGGACCGAAGTCAGGAACATGGTCTGCATTGAACCCATTTCATTTTATCCCTATGCAGTGGAACAGCGGGATTTATATCTTGGTTTTCAACATTTAGAGGATGAAGACACCATCTTTAAGGTGCGATTGAAGGTCTGATCATCGAAAATGTTCCAAAATTCATGATTTTCCAACATTGCGTAAACTTTTTCTTACTAAATTGGGAATGAGAAAGCATTGCCGTTCAGTTGGTTTTGTTTTTCATTGCACTTTTCAAAGGAAACAATAGGGATTCTAAACCAAGGATTCTGGTGTCGGGGCTACATGACCAAAACCAATCCAATTATGGAAATCATACTTCCTTACATTGTTGTAGTTGCCCTGATTATTGTCTTTTGGATAGCCTTTGTGGTACGGATGTACCGAAAAATCAAAGGGCTATAGCACAAAGGACTCCAATTTGGGTAATAGGGATTCCACAATCCGTTGGGCTTCCAAGGTATTTTTTTGTGGGATGATGAAGGACTCGATATCCTCCAAAGTGGAGACATCCATTTCTTGGTCAATAAACCCGTACCCTTTATAAACCCCTTCCGAAATCAAAACTACAGCCTGCTCATTAGCATTCCTTCCTTTTTCTCGGATGATTCGCACTTCAGATTCCAAGGCCTTCATTGCTGAAATGGCCGTCCGTACCTTTTCGTTGTAGATTTCAATAGGTTCTTCGGCACGACAAATCCCCTCACATGTGGTAATTCTATGGTGGGAACAGGCTGCATTGGTCTGCTGCAAATGGCAATATTTAGGACATAACGCAAAATTTTTGCATATTTCCTCCAAATAAGCCCTACAATCCGTTTGGTTATAAAATACTTTTAGCGGATTGGGAATACCCTTAAGGGTATTGAATGCCAAATGCCGGATACCATTCCTATCTTCATACTCAAAAATGGCATATTGCTTCAGCGTTCGTTTTTGAGCGCGATTGTAAAGTGGAAACAGTCGTTTGATTTCAGCGGATTCCATAAGCAGTGCCACCAATTCACTTCCTGAAAGTTTAAAGTCAATATCTGCAGTTTCGCTGCACATTTGGGTTTCTTTGATGCTCTTGTCATAAAAATGGCCCAACACTCTTTTTTTGAGATTGATGGCCTTTCCCACGTAAATGATTTCTCCTTGCTGGTTTTTAAAATAGTAGATACCGGGTTTTGGTGGGATTTTATCAAAAACTGATTTGGGCAGATGTGGTGGCAGGGTGGCCTCTTGACTTCGGGCATTCAAAAACTTTTGAAAAACGGGTTCCGCATTGGGCGTGTTCAATAATTTTTGAAAAAGTAGGGTAGTAGCATGGGCATCTCCCCGAGCACGGTGCCTATCCGTCAATGGAATTTGTATGGCAGAGCAGAGTTTACCTAAGCTGTAGGAGCGTAGTCCGGGAATCAATTTTCGGGACAAACGGACAGTGCAGAGTTTTTTTCGGGTAAAATCAACCCCAATTTGGCGGAATTCTTCCTTAATCACCCCATAATCAAAATTCACGGCATGGGCCACAAAGACACATCCCTCGGTAATGTCTTGGATGGATTGTGAAATTTCTTGAAAGGTAGGCGCATCCTTCACCATATCGTCATCAATTCCGGTAAGTCCCGTTATAAAATAAGGAATGGGACATTGTGGATTCACCAAAGAGGTGAATTCGTCCACAATTTGATCTTCATCGAACTTAAAAATGGCAATTTCGGTGATTTTGTTTCCCTTTATGCCATTTCCAGTGGTCTCTATGTCGATTATGGTATACAAGCTTCCAAAAAGTTCAGGGTATTAAAGTTAGAACTTTTTCGAACTACATCATAGGGTTGGGAAGCTTAGCTTTGGTTATTGTTTTCCTGCCGTGCTCGGTTCATTTCTTCCTGAATTTCGGATTGTCTTCTGCGAACGGGCTGCACAGATTGTTTACCAAACCGCCATGAAACCGAAAGGGTGGCATATCGTGTATCGCGATAGCTGGTGAAGGTATCATCCAAGTTCCCAAATCGTGTTCTTCCCGTAGGGTATTGGTTCCAGAAAATATCGTTGACATTGAATCGAAGTGTCATGGCATCATTAAATAGATTTTTTTGAAGTCCCAGTGAAAAGGACGAAATGGTTCGAGCCTTGGTGATGGTAGCGTAGTGGGGGAGCAAATAAAAGGCTCCAGCCTGCAATCGGTAACCCTTTCCAAGGCCGAAACTGTGGTTGGTGTTGAGGCTGACCACGGGATTGTTTCGGTCAAAATCAAATCCATTGATTTCTCCGTCAAAATCGTTAAGCGAAGCGTTGAGGTTCCAGTTACTTTGCCACCAATTACTGAATTTTATGGGTAGACTTGCCACAAAGGAATAGCTCTTTAAATTGGCAATGTTAATGGGGCGTACAATGACCACTTCCTCATCCCCATCACGGACAATGGCCATGGTAAGGACATTCTCGGTATACCCCACATTAAACGCAAAATAATAACGCTGTTTAAAGGTGTAGTTGACCTCGCTCACCCAAGTAAATTGAGGTTGCAGATATGGATTTCCCTCACGGTAGGTATTGGTATTCACAAAGGTCCGGAAAGGATTCAACTGGCCGTAGCCCGGTCTATCGATTCGCCGTCCAGCGGATAATCCCAATGTATGGTTTTCATTAAACGTGTAGTTATAAGAAGCCGTTGGGAATAAGTTCAAATAGTCCTGCTCATTGACGGTATTAGTGGTAATCTGGTTTCCGGTTACGGTGGTGTTTTCTGCACGTAACCCAAACTGCGCATTCCATTTTTCGCGGTTGAGGTTGTAGCTCACATAAGCTGCATAAATATCTTCATCGTAGATAAAGTGATTGCTCAAATTAGTGTTGGGCGTGATAACCCCGTTGTTGTCGTTGACATACGCTAGGTCATTGTCGGATTTCACCCAGGTATTTTTCCAACCCGCTTCAAGTCTATCCCCATTTTCCAAAGTGAGTTCGTAATCCAAGGTAAGCCCAGTGAGGTTCAAATAGCCATCAATATCGCCTAAAAGAATGTCTTGAGCAGTGGTATTATCCTCGAAGAATTCAAAGTTTGAAACAAACCTTTGGTCGGACCAATTGCTGTAACGCGCATGGTCAAAATTAAAGGTCAGGATGCTTTTATCGGTAAACGAATGTCTAGCATTAAAATTGGCGGTGAGTTGGTTCCATTCTGAATTGATATTGGTATCGGTGTTTTCTTCTGAAATCAATTCACGGTCTGTATTGTAACCCAATATATTACTGGTAGAAATGTTTTTATTGCCATTATTGAGGCCTGTGAAGAGTAACCCAAGGGTGGTTTTTTCACTAGCTGTAAAATCCAAACCCAATCGTCCCGTATGGGTTTTTAAAGGGAGTTCAAAATCATTTTGAAGGTCGTAATAGCCCATAGGTTGCTCCCCGTCCAAAAAAGTTCGGTCAATCACAATCTCTTGGTATTGGTTTCGGTCGGTGTAAGAATACTGACCGTAGAGGTTGAATTTTTCGGTTCGGTGATTAAAATCCACGGAACTGTTCCAACGAAAATAGCGTCCATAGCCCGGACTTAAGGTCAAACTGCCATTGGTGCCATACAATTTTCCTTTTTTGGTGACAATGTTAATGATTCCCGCATTACCCTGAGCTTCATAACGCACGGATGGGTTGGTGATAATCTCTACCTTTTCAATGTTGGAAGAGGGAAGACTTCGCAAAAGATTAGCCAATTGCTCGCCTTGCAAACGGGTATCCTTTCCATCAATATAAATGCGCACCCCGGTTCGGCCACTGAGGGATATATTATCATCTTGATCTACAATCACTCCAGGTGCTTTCTCCAAAATTTCCATGGTGGAATTACCTGTGTTTACGATGCTGTTTTCAATATTAAGGACGAGTTTATCCTGCTCTTTTTGGATGAAAGGTTTTTGGGCCACAACGGCCACCTCTTGCAGCTCTTGAGCCTGGTCTTCCAAAGGAATGTCTCCCAGATTGGTTGTGGATAAATCCGAAATCACCTTGGTCTTGTATCCAACATACGAAATGGAAAGAAAGGAATTTTCAGGTTGTTTTATGTCGATAGTGAACAAACCATCCATATCAGTAATGGCACCTTTAATTAAGGTGGAATCGGTTTCACTCATAGCCACCACATTGGCAAAAGCAATCGCCTCACCATTGGAGTCCACAATTTTACCTTTAAACGCCGTTTGTGCATGTGCTTGGCCGACCATTAGAATGAACAGTAGCCCTAAGAATTTTTTGATCATAAGCTGGTGTCAATAAGAACTAAAGCCAACTAAAAAAGTTGGCTTAAGCATAAATCATCAAACAAAACCATCGTTTTGAAAACAATGCTAAAATCAAGCTTTAAAAGGGCAATTTTTCCAGAATTGATTTAGTCTGCTATGAATTTGATGTGAACCGCTCGAATACTGCATTGGAAGTTTTACAGTTTAGTTATTGGGAATGGTAATGATGGTCCTCACCCCGTTGGACATGTTCTCAAAATGGAAGTCGGACTTACCGTGATACAATGCCTGTAGCCGTTCCTTAATATTGATAATACCAATACCGCTGTTGGAATAAATGGGGAATTTGGGTAATTTTTTACCGTTGTTCTCCACTGAAAGTTCTATGGAATCTTCATTTTTGGCAATCGACAAATGAATGCGCAGTTTTTTGTTTTTCTGTGAAAACCCATGCTTTATGGAGTTCTCAATTATAGGTTGAATCAGTAATCGTGGAATCTGTTTATGCAGCAAAGATTCCTCTACTTGTTTGGTAATGACCAAATCTTCCTGAAACCGCTGTTTTAAAATATTGGTGTAGTAGTCCAAAATTTCCAACTCCTCCCGAACGGTAATGAAATTTTTATTGTCTATGCTCAAGAACTTCCGAAGCAAAAAACTGATGTCGGCCACCATATCCTGAGCGGCATCTGGGTTATTGGGAATAAGACTGGAGATACTGTTCAGAGTGTTGAAAAGAAAGTGTGGGTTCAGTTGGCTCTCCAAAGTCTTTAATTTGAACTTGATCAAACTGTTCTCCAACACCTTGTTGCGGATTTCCTGATCCTTGATTTGTTGCAGATAGAAATAGGCATAGATGATTAATGTCATGGAGCTATACAACAAAATGTTGGTTGTCACATTAAAAAAAAAGGTATGGGTCACCTTTTCAAAAAAGGCAAAATCGGCATTGATCATGGAATAGTCCAAAAGCAAAGGTGAGATAAACCCCACCAGATAACTTATTATGATGCTCAGTACAATATGCAGGGGAATGATCTTGACCCAAGCGACCCGTTTTAGCAACAGATATTTGGTGAGCAACGAAACAGAGCACATGTACAGCAGTACAACCGCCCAATCGATAAAGCTTACCATGGCAAGACCCACAAGGTCATCCGTAACCCGTTGTGGGCCACTGTACAAAAAGTAGAAACCACGTAAAAACTCAATAAGGGCAACGAAAGTATAGAAGACCACCAAATAGATGATTAGCCGCTTTTCACTGTATTTTTTTATGATGTTCCACATTAGCCCAATCCCAATTTTTGAAGAAACTCTTTTTTATACGATTTACTGATTCTGAACAATTCCTGATCTTGCATGCGCACATCCATTTCATTGTAGTCTGAATGCACCAATTCTTGCATATAATCTATATTGATAATGGTTGATCTATGGATTCTCACAAACTTGTGGACATTCAACTGGGGCATAAGATTTTTCAAGGATTCCCGAACGGTATATTTCTTTTCCAAACTATAAATATCTGAATAATAGCTAGATGCACAGATATACTTAATACGGTCCTTGTTCACAAAAACCGTTCTGTTGTTTTCACGAATGGGCAATCGGGATGCCAATGGGCTTGGGGCACCTCCTTGAACTTCCATCAAAAATTTTCTGATATCGGTCCCGTTTGCATTCAGTTTTATCCGCTCCTCAATACGGTCCAAGGTTTCAAAAAAGCGCTGGTTTTTGAAGGGTTTCAACAGAAAGTCAAGCGCATAATTATTGAAAGCCTGGATGGCATAATTATCGTAAGCTGTGATGAAAACGATCAAGGGTATTTTTTGGAGTGTAAGTTGTTGGAGCACATCAAAACCCGTAAGGTCTTTAAGCTCCACATCCAAGAAAAGAACATCGGGAGCAAGACGGTTGATTTGCACTACAGCCTCTTCGCCATTGGCACATTCCGCTTCAATTCGAAATTCTGGGCGCATACGAAGTAATTCGGCAATACGCTTGCGTGCCAGCAATTCGTCATCAACAATAATTACCCTGTGAGCCATCGTCGCAATTTAATCGAAAATATAAAACAATTGGCTTTTTTTCGGATGAGGGTCCAGTCTTATATTTCAGGATGAAGGGGTTTCAAATCAGATACTTGGACATTCACATCAAAATCAAGGTTATTCAATTCATTCTTGGCAACCCACTTTAGGCATCGCCTAAATTTAGCCTGAAAACGCAAGGTTTTTTATCAATCAAAAAACGCAATCAATCACCATAAAGGTGGCTCAAGCTGCCCAGTAGGTTTCCTGTTATCCAAAAATGGGTTTTGGGAAACCTTAGTGGTGTTGATGTCAACCACACTTGGATGAGAAATATTTTTTTGTTGCCAGTAGTGATCATGCTGGCACCAATATATGATTTGGAAGCCCAAATCATTGAAAAAAAGAAATACATGACTACTTCCATTGCTCATGAAAAACCTCCTGAAATAGATGGTAACATTGATGAATCCGTGTGGCAACTGGTGGAGTGGAGTGGAGATTTTATCGAATACAGCCCTGATGAAAGTACTGAACCCAGCTTCCAGACCAAATTCAAGGTAGTTTATGACGCCAAGTACCTGTATTTTGCCATACGCGCGTTTGATTCAGCACCGGACAGCATTGTAAAACGTATGGGCAGACGTGATACATTTGATGGGGATTGGGTGGAGGTGAACATAGACAGCTATCATGATCTTCGTACCGCATTTTCGTTTACGGCTACCGTAGCAGGGGTTCGGGGCGATGAGTTTATTTCCAATAATGGAGACAGTTGGGATGCCAGCTGGAGCCCTATTTGGATGACCAAAACCCAGATTGATGATGAAGGTTGGTCGGCTGAAATAAAAATTCCTTTAAGTC
The DNA here is from genome assembly GCF_000745185.1 of Muricauda sp. MAR_2010_75. Taxonomy (NCBI): domain Bacteria; kingdom Pseudomonadati; phylum Bacteroidota; class Flavobacteriia; order Flavobacteriales; family Flavobacteriaceae; genus Allomuricauda; species Allomuricauda sp. MAR_2010_75. The sequence goes on along the minus strand of NZ_JQNJ01000001.1, from coordinate 609,030 downwards.
AGTTGCGGTTCAATGGCGATGCGGAGCAAGTTTGGGGGCTTCAAGTACACCGACGATTTTTTAGAAATGAGGAGCGTTCCCTATGGCAAAGGATTCCCCAAGATGCCCCAGGTTGGGTAAGTGAGTTTGGAGAACTTCACGGCCTAAAAAACCTTACCCCTCAAAAACAATTGGAAGTACAACCTTTTACCGTTACCCAACTAAAAACCTATGAGCAAGAAGAGGGGAATCCCTTTAGGGATGGCAGCGATTTTACACTGAATGGAGGGGTGGATGCCAAGGTTGGAATTACGAACGATCTTACCTTGGATTTAACCGTAAATCCCGATTTCGGGCAGGTAGAGGCGGACCCATCCGCTATTGCGTTGGATGGTTTCCAGATATTTTTTCGGGAGCAACGACCCTTTTTTGTGGAGAACAAGAATATTTTTGACTTTCAATTTTCGCATGCTTCGGACAATCTGTTTTATTCTAGACGGATTGGTAGAAACCCACAGGGATATCCCAATACTTCGGGAAATGCATACGTAGATCAACCCAGTAAGACGACCATTCTGGGAGCGGCCAAATTTTCGGGTAAAACTAAAAATGGATGGTCCATAGGGGTTATGGAAAGTCTTACCGCCAAAGAGTTTGCCGAGATTGATGTCAACGGAACCCGAAATAAGGAATTGGTAGAGCCACTCACCAATTATTTTGTGGGTAGATTGCAAAAGGATTTCAATCAAAATAACTCTTATATCGGTGGGGTGGTAACGGCTGTAAATCGGTTTGACATGCCAGAGGCCCTGAACTTTTTGCATACCGACGCCTATTCGGGAGGGCTGGACTTTAAACACCAGTGGAGCAATAGAAATTATTACCTGACCGGGTATTCCGTTTTAAGTCAAGTTAAAGGGAGTCCGGAGGCCATTGCGGCCACCCAGAACACCTTAACACATTTATTCCAGCGACCAGATGCAGGTCATGTTTCTGTTGATTCCACCAGAACATCTCTGGCCGGGACCGGTGGCAAATTGGAATATGGAAAAGTGGGCGGAGGTAATTTGCGATATACCATTGGTGCTTTTTGGAAGTCTCCAGAACTGGAAATCAATGATATTGGCTTTTTGCGACAGACGGATGAATTTCGGCAGTACAATACCATCGAGTATCGGTCCACACGACAAACAGGCCATTTTAGAAGGGCGGGGGGTACCTTTTCGTATTTCAACAGCTTCGATTTTGATGGAAACAGGAATAGAACCCAATACCAATTTGGTGCCGATGCCACTTTTTTGAACAATTGGAGTTTTGATATTGGTGGGGGGCATATCCCGGCCAATTATCGGAATGCTTGGTTGCAAGGTGGGCCACGATTTAGATTGTCCAGAGAAAACTTTGCGTGGTTTATTGCCAATACGGACCGAAGAAAAAAACTGCGTTTTAGTGCGGACCTTTTATATTCCGAAGGAAAACAGGCCCATTTTACTATTATGGAGTTTACGGGGGGAATCACGTATCAACCTTCCAATGCGCTAACGGTGTCCTTGAGTCCGCAGTTTGCCAGATACCCACACAAAACACAATATGTCACCGAAACTGATTTTAATGGAGAACCCAGATACATCACTTCAGAAATAGACAACAAGAGTTTGAGTGCTGCTTTTCGAATCAATTATACGGTCAACCCCAACCTCACCATTCAGTATTATGGACAGCCCTTTATTGCTAGGGGGCGATACACTAATTTCAATTACATTACCAATCCCACGGCGGACAATTTGTTTGATCGCTATCAATTGTTTGATGAAAACCAAATTACCATGGAGCAAGATTCTGAGTTGTACCAGGTGGATGAGGATTTGGATGGAAAAGTGGATTACAGTTTTGACAATCCAGATTTTTCACTGGTGGAGTTCCGTTCCAATTTGGTATTGCGTTGGGAGTACGTCCCGGGCTCCGAACTGTTTTTGGTTTGGTCGCAGGGGATATCAAATTTTATGGACCCCACACTGGGTTTGACCCGTGGATTGGAATCGGGCATTTTTGGGCAGAAGCCGGAGAATATTTTTCTGATGAAGCTGACCTACCGATTAGTGCTTTAAACAGAAATGAAAATAATGATAACAAACATTATAAAATCAGCAAGACAATTTTAAAACCAGTCAAAAATGAAGAACAAAATAATAGGTATAATGGTCACAACGATGCTGTTCACCTCATGTGGCATGAGAGAGAAAAGACCATCCCATGAAATGATGGAAGCTTGGAAAAAGGAAATTTCCGATACCGAAGCGACCTTTGCCCAAATGGCCAAGGAAGAAGGCATGAACAAGGCGTTTTTGGCCTTTGCCGCTGACGATGCCGTGTTGATGCGGGGCAATGAGCTCATTGAGAGCAAAGCAGCCATTGCTGAATATATGAAAGGCCAGAATTCAAAAGGGCTGGCATGGTCACCCGAGTTTGTGGATGTGGCCAAGTCCGGAGACATGGGATATACCTATGGCTATTACACATTTAATTATGAGGATCAAGAAGGCAATCCGGCAGAGGCCAGAGGAGTGTTCCATACGGTGTGGAAGCGTCAGGAGGACGGCTCTTGGAAATTTGTCTGGGATTGACTGGAATAAAGAACACAATGGATAACTAAAACAACAGATATGAAAAATAAGATTATGTTGATTCTTGCCATGGCAAGTATGATCATGGTGAAGGCGCAGGCGCAGGATAAACAATTGCTCCATGATGATTTTTATATGTATGTAAACCAAAAATGGTTGGATAGTGTGGAAATACCTGCAGCCTATGGTTCGTGGGGGAGTTTCCATGAGGTGTATTTTGAGAATCAGGACCGAATCAAGGGAATCTTTCAAGAGCTTGGGGACTCCGGGAAATCCTATCCGAAAGGCTCAACAGAACAATTGGTGGCCGATTTCTATATCAGTTGTTTGGATACAGTTATGCTGGAGGAAAAGGGTTTGAGCCCTCTGAAACCCATTTTGGAGGAAGTGGACCGGATCAAGTCTGTGGAAGATTACCTGTCCCTGACCGCCAAGTTGTATGCCAAAGGTATTCCAGCCCCCATTAGCGTTTATGAAAGTGTTGATGCCAAAAACAGTACGGTTTATGCCTTGCACCTAAATCAATCTGGATTGAGTTTGGGAAATAGGGCCTACTATTTGGAGGACAACCCTCAATACCAAGAGTTTAGGGATAAATATCAGGACTTGATTACAGATCTTTTTACAATAGTTGGACTTCAACAGTTCAAAGAACGGGAAGCAGCTGAAAAGGTTTTTGAAATGGAAACTGTTATGGCTCGTATTCATAGGACTCCTGTTCAGCTTAGGGATTCTGAAAGGAATTACAACAAAAAGACCATCGCAGAACTGAACCAGCTTACTTTTACCGTTGATTGGGCCAAATATTTTAAGGATTTAGGTCTGAAAAAGGATGTGGAATACGCTATTGTAAATCAACCAGAGTACTTATCCATGTTTGATAGGATGCTCGAAGATTTCTCCATAGAAGATTGGAAAACCTATATGCAATGGAAAGTGATTGTAGGTACCACATCCCTGCTCAACAAGTCAGTCAGGGATCGCAGTTTTGAGTTTTATGGAACCACATTGCAGGGGACGGAAGAGCAATTACCCAGATGGCGGACAGCTCAAAATGCCGTCAATTCCAATATGGGTCAGCCTTTGGGCAAATTGTACGTTGAAAAGTATTTTCCGAAACGAAACAAGGATAAGATGATTGGCTTGATTGACAATTTGAAACAAGCATTTCATAAAAGAATTGATGGCTACACATGGATGACGGAAAAGACCAAAGAACAGGCTCACCATAAATTGAACAAAATGGGGGTGAAAATGGGGTACCCTGATGAGTGGTTGGATTATACCTCTGTGAACATTGCCGCAGATGATTATTTTGGAAACGTAATTCGAGTAACAGAATTTGATTATTTGCGTGATTTAAACCGAGTGGGCGAGCCCATAGATCCCAATGATTGGGGTATGACGCCCCCTACGGTGAACGCATACTATTCGGCTACACGAAATGAAATAGTTTTCCCGGCGGGAATTTTAAACCCTCCATTTTTTGACTATGATGCCGATGATGCCACCAATTATGGTTCGGCAGGTGTTATTATTGGTCATGAAATTACCCATGGGTTTGATGATAATGGAAGTTTGTATGATGCCGATGGAAATTTAAAATCGTGGTGGACCCCAAAAGATCGAGAAAAGTTTGAGTCCAGAGCCAAAAAAATAGAAGAACAATATGACGAATATATTGTATTGGATTCCATTCATCTAAATGGGAAACTCACCTTGGGTGAAAATATTGGAGATTTGGGAGGTATGGCCATTGCTTTTGAGGCCATGAAGATAAATCAGGAGGAAAAAGGAAATAAAACTGTTGATGGGTTGACCGATGAGCAACGTTTCTTCTTGGCTTATGCCAAAATGTGGAGAATTAAGTTTAGGGATAAAACGTTAGAGAACCAAGTTAAGACAGATCCTCACTCTCCAGGATATTATAGAGCCAATGGAGCTCTATCCAATTTCGAAGAATTTCACAAAGCATTTAATATCCCGAAGGGGAGTAAAATGCGTCGTGAAGAAATTAACGTTATCTGGTAAGATAGTACATTAATTAAACATGTAAGGTGATAACATTTCGTAATACTTAAGGAGATAGATACATTTTTTCAGACATTGCCTTACATTGTAAAGGGTCATTCCAACGGGTGGCCCTTTTTCTTTCCGCATAGTTACACCAGGAAAATTTCTTGATCAATAATAGAGGACATTTTCAGTTTAATTGAGTAGGACTTCAAGGGGCGATTTACCCTGAAAAACAAGTGTTTAAAACACATTTTACCCGCCTTGAACGCCAAAAATGCGGTATTGGTCAATATAGTATTAAAACAAGATAATATTCCCTGAGCAGTTCCTGTACATAATTTTACTTTTACAACTGTTAAAATAACACTTATTAATCTTTACTAAATCTTAAAGACCAAAAATGATAAGTCTTATGAGAAATAAACAAACCGAACTAACTAAAATGTATTATGAAATTGGTTAAATTTTTATCAAAAACATTTTTGGAATTCAATGGGTTCAAGAAACAATTTTTTCTCCCCATTGTTTGTCTATTATTAGCGCAAGTAGCATTTTCTCAACAGCAAGTTACTGGTACAATTACTGATGAAAGCGGTATTCCTGTGGCTGGTGCATCTGTTGTGGAAAAGAACACTGCCAATGGTACCGTTTCGGATTTCGATGGTAATTTTGCAATTACCACTTCTGGATCCGATGCGGTTTTGATCATTTCCTATCTGGGTTTTGCTACGCAGGAAGTTCCCGCAACATCATCCATGAGTGTGGTGCTGAAAGAGGATTTGGAACAACTTTCTGAAGTTGTGGTCATAGGTTACGGTACACAAAAACGTGCCGATGTAACAAGCTCGGTAGCTACCGTAAAAGCCGAAGATTTTGTACAGGGTAATGTTAAGGATGCCGCCCAACTTATTCAAGGTAAGGTTGCGGGTCTTTCTGTATCTGCTCCTTCTGGAGACCCTACAGAGGGTACCCAAATCAGTTTAAGGGGTATGTCATCCTTGTCGGCAGATTCTGCACCCTTGGTGTTGGTGGACGGTGTTCCGGGAAGCTTAAATACAGTAGCTCCCGAAGACATTGAGTCCATTGATGTGTTGAAGGACGGTTCTGCTACTGCTATTTATGGTACTAGGGGTACTAATGGTGTAATCATCATTACCACTAAAAAAGGAACCAACGACATGAAGTCTACCATTGAGTACAATGGGTACGCTTCCTTGGCCACCATTGCTGATCGGATGAACTTTTTAAATGCCTCTGAGCTTAGACAGAAATTTAATGAGGGCTACACCTTTAACGGGGCCAACCTTCAAGATTTTGGTGCTGATACCGATTGGGTGGACGAGATCACCCGGGATGCTTTCAGCCAAGTGCACAACATTATTTTTAGGGGAGGGAACTCAACTTCAAATATGACGGCTTCTGTTAACTATCGTGATATTGAGGGGATTTTCCTAAAATCCAACAATGAAAAATACACAGGTAGGATAAATATAAACCATGCCATGTTCGATAATAAATTGAAAACCAATGTTGGTGTCATTTTAAGCGAGCAGGTGTATAATGCATTGGGTGATGGCCAAAGCTTTAATCCGACCATCTACCGCCAAGCCATTATCCATAACCCAACAGAGCCTATCTATAATGAAGATGGCAGTTATTTTGAAAGGGCGGTCTATTTTTATGACAATCCGGTTTCAATGATTCAGGAAACCATTGGGGAGAACAGATACAGAACCAGTAGGATAGATTTTTCCATGAGCTATGACTTTGGTGATCACCTTACGGTTAAAGGTTTGTACACCCGAAAAGGGGAGACCAATATTAGGGGGTTCTATCAAACAAAAAATCACGTTTCTACCACTGAAAGTGGACAGGATGGATTTGCCTCAAGAGGTACGGATAACTACGTTGGAAACTATGGTCAGTTCACAGTGGATTATGACAATAATTTCGGTGACCACAGAGTAACCGCGCTGGTAGGATACAACTACGAAGACAACATGAACGAAGGTTTTTGGGCTACCAACCGAAGATTTCCTACTGATGGATTTACCTATAACAATTTAGGAAGTGGACAAGGACTTCAGCTGGGTGAAGCTGGTATGGGAAGTTTTAAAAATGCAGATAAACTGATTGCCTTCTTCTCACGGGTAACCTATAACTATGATGATCGCTACCTTTTGATGGCCAGTTTGCGTCGTGAAGGTTCTTCCAGATTTGGAGAAGATTACAAATGGGGTAGTTTTCCAGGGGTTTCTTTGGGATGGCGGATTGATCAAGAGTCCTTTGCTGAAAACTGGGATTGGTTGTCCAACTTGAAACTGCGTACAGGTTTTGGGGTTACCGGTACCAATGCTGGAGAAAGATACCAATCTTTGAGCGGTCTTTCTTATGGGGATTATTTTTACAACAACGGCCAATGGGTAAGACAATTGGTGCCTACTCGTAACGCTAACAAAAATTTACGTTGGGAAAAGAAAGAGGAATTTAACGTAGGGCTGGATTTCGGTGTATTGCAGGGAAGAATCAATGGATCCGTTGATTATTATAACAGGACTACCAAAGATGCTTTGTTTGACTATAGTGTACCTACACCTCCTTATTTTTATGGTAGTATTGCGGCAAACGTTGCAGAAATAAAGAATACCGGTCTAGAATTCTTGTTGAATGTGACCCCGTTCAAGACAGATAACTTTGAATGGACTGCAAACTTGACCTATTCCACCAATACCAACGAGATTGTATCATTGTCTAACGATGAATTCCAATTGACCAACGATTTCTTTGATGAAGGATATACAGGTGAGCCTATTCAGATTTCCACCCACAGGGTACAGGAAGGAGAACCTATTGGTAACTTCTTTGGATTAAAGAGCGTTGATATCACTGATGATGGAATTTGGATTATTGAAAGACCTGATGGTTCCCGAGTTCCTGCTACCGAAGCAACCAACGATGATCGTCAGGTATTGGGTAACGGTCTTCCAAAAGCATACTACAGCTGGAACAATACCGTAAAATACAAGAACTGGGATCTTATGTTCAATCTAAGGGGGGCTTTGGATTATCAAATCCTAAACTTCTCCCGTATGTTCTATGAGAACCCAACCATTGGGTACAATACCTTGGACTCTGCCTACGATTTGGTGTACGGTAAAGCCGTGCTTCAAGATGTTCAGCGTTATGTAAGCCACTATATTGAAGATGGTGATTTCTTAAAAATTGACAACGTTACTTTGGGATACACACTGCCCAAAGATGCCATTAAGTTTGCCCAAACGTTCCGCATTTACGCTTCCGGTCTAAACTTGGCAACCTTTTCAAAATACAAGGGAATCGACCCAGAAATTAACAACAGGGATAATCCGTTGGCGCCAGGTAATGATAACAGGGATAAATATCCTACAATCAGAACCTTTACGTTGGGTATCAACTTTACATTTTAAAAATAAAGAACTATGAAAAATATACGAAACAAAGTAACTACACTTAGACTAAGATTTTTGATACTATCGGTCAGTGTGCTTCTACTGCAAATAGGATGTACGGACCTTGAGGAAGAAGTGTTTTCGGAAGTGACCGAATCATCCTTCGTGCCAGCAGAGTCAGATATTATAGCGGTAATGGCCTCGGCCTATACACCCATGCGTTATGTGATGGGATGGCAAGGATATTTTGATTTACAGGAAGAGCCTGCTGATATGTTTGTGACACCAACAAGGCCCAACGGTTGGGATGATGGGGGTACCTATAAGAGAATGCACTTTCACGAATGGACCGAGACTCAATGGCAGCCCAGAAACACATGGATTACCTGCTTTAATGGGATAAACAGTGCCAATAGGGTTATTCTTCAAATAGAATCAGGGGAACTGCCCGTTAGTGAAGCACAAGCCGCCTCAATCATTGCAGAAATGAGAGCCTTACGAGCTTTGTATTACTCCATGTTGGTCGATACGCACGGAAATGTACCGATCATTTCAAGCTACAGTGATGAACTCCCCGTTCAGAGCAACCGCTCCGAAGTGTACAACTTCATCGTTTCAGAATTGAATGAGGTGATTCCAAGTCTAACCGAAACCGTAGATCAGTCTACCTACGGGCGCATGACCAAATGGGCAGCCTATCATGTTTTGGCACGAGTGTACTTAAATGCAGAAGTTTATACAGGTACGGCACAATGGAATAACGTTATTGCTGCTTGTGACGAGATAATCGGTAGTGGTGCATACGAACTTTCGCCCAGCTATTCAGATATTTTTGCTACAGAAAACCAAGGGAATTCAGAAATGGTTTTTGCCATCCCTTACGATCAAATTTTTGCAGGCCAATGGAATGCCCACATGAAAATGATGAATCCAGAGCACCGATTGGTCTTTGGAATGCAGGCACAACCTTGGGGCGGATCTAG